>DASVRH010000237.1:0-27308 GCA_036388715.1 Solirubrobacteraceae bacterium
CTTCTTGAGCTGAGCGTTGGACTCGCGGAACGGCTGCCAGCGGTGCACCGAGTCGGGAAGGAACCCGGAGCGCGACGGCTCCAGCGGCCAGCCGAGGCGCTTGGCGATCTCGACCGCGGAGCGGCGCAGGACCTCGGCGTAGAGCTCGTACGAACCGCCCTCCACCTCACGCGAGATCTCGTGGAACATCGAGATGAGCTCGTCGTTGTCGATCGAGAAGCCATCCCGGGCCGACTCCTTCTGGAACGCCTCGGAGACGCCCTTCTCCCAGTCGATGAGGGTCCCGTACACGTCGAACGTGACCCACTTGATGTCCTTGGGGAGCGCCATGAGCGGCGGTGATTGTAGAGTGCGCGCCCCTTCATGGACCTTCTCGAGTACCAGGGCAAGCAGCTCTTCGCCCGTCACGACGTTCCCGTCCCCTCCGGACGCCCCGCCAGCGATGCCCGGACGGCCGTCGAGGCGGCCGACGACATCGGCTATCCCTGCGTCATCAAGGCGCAGGTGAAGATCGGCGGCCGCGGCAAGGCCGGCGGCATCAAGGTGGCCAACGACCGCGCCGAGGCCGAGCAGCACGCGCAGGCCATCCTCGGCATGGACATCCGCGGCTTCACCGTCCACGAGGTGTGGGTGGAGAAGGCGTCCGACATCGCCTCGGAGTACTACGCGTCGGTCATCTTCGACCGCTCCGCCAAGCGGCCCCTGATCATGCTCTCCACGCAGGGCGGCATGGACATCGAGGAGGTCGCCGAGAAGAACCCCGAGGCCCTCGCGCGCGTCCACATCGACCCGCTCCTCGGCTTCCAGGACTTCCACGGCCGCCGCCTGGCCTTCGCCGCGGGCATCCCCGGCGACCTCGCGCTTCGTGGTGACGATCAGCGGGTTGACCTCGACGAGCATCGCGTCCTCGGAGACGAACGCCTCGTAGAGCTTGGCCAGCAGCGCGCCGACCGGCCGCACGACGTCGGCGGCGACGCCGGCCTCGAAGGCGAGGCGGCGGCCGTGGAAGTCCTGGAAGCCGAGGAGGGGATCGACGTGGAGGCGGGCGATGGCGGAGGGATCGCGCTCGGCGACCTCCTCGATGTCCATCCCGCCCTGCGTCGAGAGCATGAAGAGGGGCGCCTTGGCGGAGCGGTCGAAGACGATCGACGCGTAGTACTCCTCGTCGATCTCGCTGGCGGCCTCGAGCCACACCTCGTGGACCGTGAACCCGCGGATGTCCATGCCGAGGATCGCCTTGGAGTGCTCGCGGGCCTCCTCCCGGTCGTTGGCCACCTTGATGCCGCCGGCCTTGCCGCGGCCGCCGATCAGGACCTGGGCCTTGACGACGCACGGGTAGCCGACCTCGTCGGCCGCCGCCACCGCCTCCTCGACCGACCTGGCGGGTCGGCCGGTCGGCACGGGGACGCCGTGACGCGCGAAGAGCTGCTTTCCCTGGTACTCGAGGAGGTCCATGAAGCGGGCGGGGACGCTAGCAAAGGGCGTGCGTCCTAGAATCACCGCTCCCAATGGCGCTTCCCAAGAAAATCGAATGGGTCACCTTCGACGTGTACGGCACTCTCATCGACTGGGAGAAGGGCGTCTACGAGGCGTTCGAGAAGGAGACGAAACGCGATGACATCTCCTTCGACAAGGAGCAGGTCATCTCGCTCTTCCACGAGGTCTCGCGCGAGGTCGAGAGCGGCTCGTACGAGCTCTACGCCGAGGTCCTGCGCCGCAGCGCGATCGAGATCGCCAAGCGCCTGGAGTGGCCGCTCGAGCCGTCGCGCTCGAACTTCCTGCCCAACTCCGTCGAGCGCTGGGCGCCGTTCCGCGAGACGAACCCGCAGCTCAAGAAGTTCGTCAAGAAGTTCCAGACGGGGCTGATCTCGAACATCGACGACAAGCTGCTCGGCCAGACGCGCCGGCACATCCCGCACGACTTCGACCTCGTCGTCACCGCCCAGCAGGTCCGCTCCTACAAGCCCGACCCGGCGCACTTCAAGGAGTTCGCCCGCCGCATCGGTGGCAAGAAGGGCTGGGTGCACGTCGCGAACTCGCTGTACCACGACGTCGAGCCGTGCACGAAGGAGAAGGTGCCGGTCATCTGGGTCAACCGCCGCGGCGAGGAGCTCGAGCCCGGCAAGAAGAAGCCCGACGCCGAGGTCAAGAACCTCGCCGAGGCCTGGGAGCTGCTCGGCGGCTGAGGATCGTCTCGCTGCACCCCGACGTGCTCGTCGCCACGAGCCGGGTGTGGCAGACGTCGTGCACGATCGTCCGCTCGGGCCCGGAGGCCTTCGTGGTCGACTCGCCCGTCTACCCGGACGAGCTGGAGGTCCTTCCCGCCGTGCTCGAGCAGGCGGGCTTCCCGCTCAGCGGGCTGCTCGTCACCCACGCCGACTGGGACCACCTGCTCGGCCGCCTCGCGTTCCCCGGCGCGGCGATCGGCTGCGCGGAGACCACGGCCGCGCGGCTGACGGCGGAGCCCGGCGACGCCGCGCGCAGGCTGCGCGACTTCGACGCCGAGCACTACGTGGTGCGCCCGCGGCCGCTCTCGCTGGGCGAGGTGCAGGCGCTGCCGGTGCCGGGCCGCCTCGACGTCGGCGGCGAGGAGCTCGAGCTGCACCCCGCCGACGGCCACACCGCCGACGGCATGGCCGTCTGGGCGCCGTGGGCCGGCGTGCTGGTCTGCGGCGACTACCTGTCGCCGGTGGAGATCCCGATGCTCAGCGAGGGCGGGTCGCGCAGCGCGTACCTCGCGACGCTGGCCCGGCTCGAGCCGCTGGTCGAGCAGGCGGCGGCCGTCGTCCCCGGCCACGGCGAGGTCCTCGACGGGCCGCGCGCCCTGGCCATCCTGCGCGAGGACCGCGCGTACCTCGAGGCCCTGCCCGACGCGAAGCTCCCGCTGGCCCGCCGCACCCCGGCGCAGGAGCAGATCCACGCGCGGAACGTCGAGCGCGTCTAGCCGCGCCGGCGGCCGAACTGCCCGCGGCGCTTCTTCGTCGCGCAGGTGCGGTACGTGCGCGTGTCGGTGGCCACGCGGCCGTCGGTCAGCTCGACGCGCAGCCGCACGCGGACCCGGCCCTTGGGCAGACCCCGCAGGTCGATGGGCAGCCCGAGCCGGCGGCCCGTGACGCGCTTGACGCGCCGGCCGTTGAGAGAGATCGTCACGCGCCGGACCTGGCCGCGGATCTCGCGGCGCACGCGCACCGTGAACTTCCGCCGCGACGCGCAGCGGCGCGAGGACGGCAGGCGGAGGATCCGGGAGACCGGCGGCGCCGCGGCGGGCGGCGTCACGACGGGCGGTGGCAGCCCCGGCGGCGAGAGCGGCGGGGCGACGGGCGGGACCGGCGGCGGGTCGCCGCCGGGCGGGGGCGTCGTGCCGTCTCCGCCGCCGTCGTCTCCTCCGCCGTCGCCTCCCCCGCGGTCGACGATCTCGCAGTCGCCGTCCGCGGTGTCCTCGTCGTCGGCGCGGACGACGTCGCCGCCCTCGCCGCAGAGGACGCTGTCCGCGCCGCCGCCCCGGATCTCGAAGAGGTCGTCGCCGTGCAGCCCGGCGAACGCGTTGAACCCCGCGTTGCCGACGAACGTGTCGGGCCCGAGACCGCCGAACGCGACCTCGACGTCGGAGTGGACGTTGTCTCCCTCGCCGGTGCCGCCGTCGTCGGCCGCGTCGTCGAGGTCGACGCGGACGCCCGCGGTGCGGCCGGTGAAGGGCTCGGGGAAGTCGTTGTTCTGGTCGCCGTAGAGGACGATGTCGTCGTCCGGGCCGCCGTGCAGGTCGTCCGCCCCGTTCGGGCCCGCCCGCTGGTCCTCGGGCACGAAGAACGAGGCCTGGTGGAACTCGTCGAAGCCCTCCTCGCCGAACTCGTCGTCGTCGCCGGGCCCGCCGAGGAGCGTGTCGGGACCCTCGCCGCCGAAGAGGGTGTCGTCGTCCTCGTCCCCGTGGAGGTCGTCCTGCTCGCCGAGCCCGCGGATCACGTCGTCGCCCGGCCCTCCCGAGAGCCCGTCCGTGGTGTCGTCGCCGCCCGTGATGTCGTCCTCGCCGTCGGCGCCGTAGTACAGGGCGCTCTCGGTCGAGGGGGCGGCGGTGGCGTCGAAGTCGTCGTCGTGGGTCGAGCCGACGATGCGCGGGGCGGAGCCCAGGTACGTGTCCGTGCCCGGCGGGCTCTCGCCGTCGCCGTTCGGCGTCGTCCCCATGAAGCCGGCCCCGAGCACGATCGACGTCGCGAACGGCGCGTCGAGGTAGGACACGGTCGTGTTGTCGCCGAACTGGTTGCGGATCGTGTCGCTCCCCGGCCCCGGCACGACGTAGTCGTTGCCGACGTCGTCGTCGCCCGGGCCGCCGACGAGACGCGCGATCGGGTCGCCGAGCGCGCTGCCCTGACCGGGGACGAGCGCCGTGAGCACGTCGCTGCCGCCCAGCCCCCGCACCTCGACGAAGCGCCGGTCGTCGAAGACGACGTCGGTGTCGGTCGAGCCCGCGGCGTTGAGGTTGACCGCGGTGAAGCGATCCGCGGGGGTGCTCTCGGGCCCGAACGTGTCGAGCTCGACGTCCTCGACGCCCGGCGTCCCGAGGATCGTCACCTCGGTGGGCGCCTGCGGGAAGAACGCGTCGCCCTGCGACGGCGGCGTCGAGTCGGGCCCGAAGTCGACGTTGATCTCGATTTCCTGCGTGCCGTCGCCGTCGTTCGTGCCGCCGAGGAACGTGCCGCCCGCGAGGTCGATCGTCAGCGTCTCGGCTGCGGCGTCGCCGACGACGACGATCGTCTCGGTGTTCGCCGTCGTCGCGCCGTCGCACTGCCCGTCCTCGGTGTGGAGGGCGCTGCCGGACTGCACGAGCGTCCCGGTGGTCTCCGTCCCGTACGTCGCCGTGACGACGCCGGCGTCGTGGTCGCAGCTCTCAAAGCCCTGGGCCGGCGCGCACAGCAGCGCGAACGCGGAGAGGAGCGCGACGCTGCCGCCGAGGCCCGGGGCGGGTCCCATCCGGCAACCCTCCTCGAAATGGAGGACCGGCGTCAACCGCGCAGTACGTGGTTTCCCGCACCTAGGCCGCGAACAGCGCGCGGGCCATCCCCAACCCGGTGCGCAGGATCAGCGGGGCGATCGCGCTCGGCTCGTCGTAGTAGTCGTAGTACTCGTCGTCGTACTCGTACTCGTCCTCCCACTCCTCGATCTGGTCGGCGAAGACGATGAAGAAGATGACCGTGAGGATCGACAGGACGATGGTGAGGACGCCGAGGATGATGCCGGCGATGGCCTTGCCGCGACCCGACTGCCTGCCGTTGGACCGGTCGATCTCCTTCTTGGCCATGACGCCGAGGATGATCGCGACGATCGACCCGACGACCGGGATGCAGAACGCGCTGAGGATGCCGACCACGAGCGCGGCGGTCGCCTTGCCGTTGTCCTCCTGCTGCGGGGCGCCCCAGCCCCCTGGGCCGCCGTAGTACGGCGGCTGTTGCTGCTGCTGCCGTGGCGGCTCCCAGCCGGAGGGCGGCGGCGCGGGGGGCGGCGGGGTCGACATCGCGGCCGGGAACCTACCGCGCCCGCTCTAGACTCGCCGCAGTGGTCACGACCTCCTCGCCGCCGTCGGCCGCGCGCACGCGCGCGGCGCTCCTGGCGGGCGCGGCGGCGGCGCCGTTCGCCGCCGGCCGGCTGGCCACGCCGCGCGATCCCGACGGCGTCGGCGGCGTCTCGATCCTCTGCCCGTTCCGGGCGACGACGGGGCTGCCGTGCCCGATCTGCGGCAGCACCCGCGGCGTCACCCTCGCCGCGCACGGCGACGGCGCGTGGGCCGACTACAACGCCGTCGTGGTCGTGCTGCTCGTGCTGCTGTTCGCCTACGCCGCCTTCCGGCTGCTGGCGCCCGGCGACGGCCCGCCGCTGCTCGCGCGCGGCGAGGCGTCGTTCCGGGCGCATCCTCTGCGGTGGCTGCTGGCCCTGGGGCTCGTCGCCTGGTCCTGGACCCTCAGCCACCGCGAGACGATCGTCTCCTGAGCCGCTACTGCGCCGGCGGGGGCGGCGGGGGCGGCGGCGGGTCGGTCAGGGGGTCGCCCGACCGGGGCGGGGCCGGGTCGGTGAGCGGGTCGCCCGACCGGGGCGGCGGCGGCGCGCCGCCCGGCGCCTGCGGCGCCGCCGCGGGCTGCTCGGGCGAGGACATCGGCTCGCCGTAGGTCTGCTGCGGCGGGGCGGAGCCGAGCTGGCCGCCGCCGGCCGGGTTCACGTCGGCGCGGAGCACGAACGTCGACCCGATCTTGTCGTGCAGGGCCTGCTTGCGGTTGTCCCACAGCGGCCAGAGGTAGTTGATGATCGAGTAGAGGCCGCAGGTGACGAAGCCGATGAGGAACTTGCCGACGGTCTCGCGCAGGATGATGCGGCCCGGCGTCATCGGCGTTCCCGTCTCGTGGACCACGCGGATCTCGAGGATCTGCTTGCCGATCGTCTGCCCGTTGCGCTCTCCCTTGCGCTGCATCAGGAGCACGTAGTAGAGGATGCTCCCGACCAGGGCGAGCGCGTAGTAGGCGATGATCCCGCCGGTGCTGTCGAACAGACCGAGGATCGTCGCCAGCACCGCCAGCGGGATGCCGAAGATCAGGCCGTCGAGGATGAGGGCGCCGACTCGGTTGATGTAGGGCGCGAAAGGCTGATTCATGGGGTACACGTTCTCCCGTTCAGTCGAAGACCCTGCAATCGTCTCATCCCGCCGCGTGATCCACCACGTCGCGCTGGAGATCCGCGAGGCCGACGCCGCCGCCGCCGAGCGCTTCTGGGCGCTCCTCGGCTTCGCCCGCGTCGACACGCCGCCGACGCTCGCCGGCCGCGCCGTCTGGCTCGAGCGGGAGGGGACGCAGGTCCACCTCCTGTACGCCGACGACCCCGTCGCGCCGCCGTCAGGCCACGTGGCGGTGGTCGCCCCGGACTACGACGCGACGCTCGAGCGCCTGCGCGCGGCCGGCTTCGAGCCCGACCCGCGGCCCGAGCACTGGGGAGCGCCGCGGTCCTTCGTGCGCGCCCCCGGCGGCCACCGCGTCGAGGTCATGAGCCGCCCTCCGGCTCCAGGTGCCTTCGCATGAAGATGTTGCGCTTGCCGTAGCGGTTGTCGACGGCCGAGAAGCCGAGCGACTCGTACAGCGCGACGGCGCCCTCGTTGGCCTCGTTCGTGTCGAGCTCGACGCGGCGGCAGCCGCGCTCGGCCGCCAGGTCGACGACGCCCTGCACGAGCGCGCGGCCGACGCCGGTGCCGCGCGCCTCCTCGCGCACGAAGAGGTCCTCGAGCAGGCAGTCCTGCGCCGCCCACCACAGGCCGTAGCGGAAGCGGACCTGGGCGACGCCGGCCGGCGGCGAGTCCTCGTCGGGCGCGGCGAGCAGGAACGCGGTGTCGCGATCCTCGATCAGGCGCTCGACGCCGGCGAGGAACGCGTTGGCCGACGGCCAGTCGAGCCCCAGGTGATCCCGGAACTGCACGATCAGCCGAGCGACCGCCTCGGCCTCGTGCGGCTCCGCGCGCCAGACCGCGATCACGAACCGCGGTTGGTCCGCACGTGCCAGCGGACGGTCATCTCCGCGACGAGGTCGCCCGTCTCGTTCGCGAGCTCGACGCCGACGGCGAAGCGCACGACGCCCTCCTCCTCGAGCTTGCCCAGCAGCTCGTCGGCGGGCGTGTCGAGCCGCGCCGTGGCGGTGATCACGCCCTGCGCGAGCTTGCGGTAGGCGATGTCCGCGCCCTCGGCCAGGGGCGTGACGTCGCCGAGGCGGTCGGCGAACGCCCCGACGAACGCCGCGCCCGACGCCGCCTCGCCGGCGCTGAACAGCGCGCCGGCGTGCTGCGAGCCCACGTGGTTGCGGATCTCGGGCCGGTCGGGAAGGCGCACGACGCCCCGCCCGGCCGCCACCTCGGCCACCTGGAGGCCGAGGTGGACGTTGTAGGGGATCGCGGCCTCCAGGCCCGCCCGGATCGCGTCGTAGTCCATGCGACGATGCTACGGATGCAGCACGTCAGCCGGCACGACGGCGGGCGCCAGCGGCTTCTCGAACGCGCGGCCGTACTGCTCGCCGGCCGTCCCGTCGCGGAAGCCGGGCAGCATGACCATCCGGTTCTCGGCGACCATCTCCGTCGTCGGCACCGTCAGGCGCGCGTTGTCGGAGTCGGCGACGAGCAGGATGTGCAGCCCGTGGGTCGCGATCGAGCCCTGGTAGTAGCGGTCGGTCCCGTCCGGCAGGCCGTCGCTCGGCGACCAGCACTTGCGCGCGCCGCCCGTCGTCTTCGACGTCGTCGGCTCGTTGCCCGAGCGCAGGTTGACCTTCGGCCCCGGGTCGGAGCCCGTGCCGTCGTCGAAGCACGAGTCGTCGCGGTAGTAGGGCATCGCGAACACGCCCTGGACCGCGCCGCCCGGCGACTGGCTCAGGTACTGCGCGTCGTAGCGGTCGACGATCGTGCCGCTCGGCCCCGCGACCTGCGACCAGCCCAGCGTCGCGCCCGGCTCGGAGTGCGTGAGGTCCGGGACGTCGGCCGACAGGTGGTACGGGAAGCGGCAGAGCTGGAACATCTCGTACAGCGACCGGTACTGCTGGTCGAACGCGGCCGTGTCGTTGGGGTTGTTCTCGGCGTCGTACTTGCTCTGGCACGGGTCGTCGAGGTTGCCCATCACCTCGTCGTTGCGGCCGTCGACGGCGACCCCCTGCTTCTTGTTCTCGTTGAAGAACCGGGTGACGCGGCCGGCGTTGAAGTCCCACTGGGCGTAGATGCCGTCGAGCGGCGGGATGACGTGCACGCGCAGCCACGTCTTCTGGCGCATCTCGCGGCGGTAGAAGGTCTCGCGGCGGATGACGTTCGTGCCCGAGTCGGCGCCCCACGTCTCGCGGATCGCCCGCACCGGGCCGACCTTCTCGCCGAGCAGCGTCGACGAGCCGCCCCAGTTGGTGTCCTCCTCCTCGAAGCCGCAGCACGGCGTCTCCGAGCCGGGGTCCTGGGCGAAGGCGCGGGCCTTCCAGCGGTCGACGAGGTCGGGGCCGTAGCTCTTGCCGCCGTCGGGCGAGATCTCCACCTTCGTCATCAGCCAGCGGCCGTCGTAGCGGAAGCGGTAGCGGTCGGTGGTGATCGTGGCGTAGTCGCGCGGGCGCCGGCGGCCCTCCTTGCCGGTCGGGTTGCCGTTCTCGTCGCACGTCATGCCGACGGGCGCGTTGCCGTAGTTGTCGTAGGAGGACTCCGAGAACTCGTAGAAGTCGGCGTTGGCGTCGCGCTGATAGCGGACGTAGCCGTTGCTCCCGTCGAACGCCG
Source organism: Solirubrobacteraceae bacterium (assembly GCA_036388715.1). Lineage (GTDB taxonomy): Bacteria > Actinomycetota > Thermoleophilia > Solirubrobacterales > Solirubrobacteraceae > CADCVT01. Next base: position 9,260 of record DASVRH010000237.1, read on the forward strand.
GCTTGCGCGTGCCGTCGGTCTTCCCGATGTAGAGGTACTTCGGGTTGAGGTTGTTCGCCGGGTCGCCGATCGTCACGAGCTTCAGCGACTCGACGCCCGCGGGCTTCGGCGTGCCGCCCGGCGCGGCCGGGCCGGCGTCGGAGGCCATGAAGGCGATCTCGTCGTTGTGGTCGAGGCCGGGGACCGGGTCGGCGGCGACGGGCGAGTCCGGCTTGGCCAGGCACGGGTTGCCCGGGTCCTCGGCGCGCCAGCGGAAGCCCTCGCGGTCGTAGGCGTACGTGGTGTGCTGGTCCTGGCCCGAGTAGGGCGAGAAGCCGGAGGCGGAGTTGTCGAGGTAGCGCGTGAAGCGCTCGTCGACCTGGACGGGGACCTCGACCCAGCGGCCGGCCCACTTGAAGGCGACGATGCGATCGGTCGCCGTGCCCTTGCCGCCCGCCATGCCGGTGTCGACCTCGGGGTCGGAGTAGCGGTTGTGGCAGCCGTCCTCGCGCACGACGGCGTCGGTGGCGCCGGTCGGGTCGCCCTCCTCGAACGCCTCGCCGAGGCGGGTCGGGTCGACGGTGGTCTTGCACTCCTGCGCGTCCATGAGCGGCAGCTTCACGGTCTGGTTGGAGGGCGTGGCCCACTCGCCGAGCTGGTCGCCGGTGAGGATCACGGGCTCCGTGTCGCGCGCCGCGGGAACGGTCAGGTCGACCGCCTGGGCGGTGCCGGAGACGAGCAGGAAGAGGCTGAGGGTGGTGAGGGCGATCCGTCGCATGTCAATCCGAACGTGAACGCCCCCGTTTTCTTGCGGCGATTTCCTGCGGCGCTCGCCGCGTACTCTTCGCGGCGTGCTGCCCCAGGCCGTCGAGCGGATCCGGACCGTCCTCTCCGGCGACGAGGAGGTCCTCCAGGTCGGCGGGTGCGCGGAGCCGTTCGGGCGGGCCGACTGGGTCCTCGACGCGCGGCCGTACGAGGACCGCGGGGTCGCCGAGGGGCGCGAGCGCTTCAGCTCGCGCACGTGGCTCGTCCGCGACGCGTGCGCCCGGGAGCCGTGGCCGTTCGACGACGACCGGTTCGCCTTCGCGGTCTGCACCACGCTGGCGACCGTCCGCGACCCGATCGGCGTCTGCTCCGAGCTCTCGCGCGTGGCGCGGGCCGGCTACGTCGAGGTGCCCACGATCGAGGCCGAGCTGGCCGGCGGCGCGGCGCGCTGGCTCTGCGATGTCGACCACGCCGAGCTCGTCTTCGTCCACAAGTCGACGGGCGTCGCGGGCGACGCGCGCACGAAGGTCCCCCCGCGCTGGCACGCCCGGCTCGAGGCCTCCGAGCGCGTGCACGGCCTGTTCTGGGAGGGGCGGCTGCCCGCCCGCGAGCGGCTCGTCGCCGACGAGGCGCTCGTCGAGGAGCTGGCCGAGCGGCTGCGCCGCCGCTTCGAGCCGAGCACCGCCGAGGTGGCGGTCACCGAGGCGCGCGCGCGGATCGGCACGCTCGCCGGCCAGGCGGCCGCGCGAGGGCTCGACGCGCTTCGGGGTAGGACCCAGGCGTGATCACCGCCGTCAACTCCGTCGACCTGCGCGTCGACGACCTCGCCGCCGCGACCGCCTTCTACGAGCGCGTCGTGGGGCTGGAGGGCGCAGGCTCCGCGCTGCGGGCGCCGGGAGGGGCGGAGCTGGTGCGCCTGACCGACGAGGGCGTCGCCTCCCGCGCGCCGCGCCGGGCAGCCGGCCTCTTCCACACCGCGTTCCGCTTCCCCACGCGGGCCGACCTCGCCGACGCGCTGCGCCGCGCCGCGCCGTACCTGACCGGCGCCTCGGACCACGGCGTCAGCGAGGCGCTCTACCTCGACGACCCGGCGGGCAACGGCGTCGAGCTCTACTGGGACCGCCCGCGCGACGTCTGGCCCGCCGACATGGTCACCGAGCACCTCGACCTCCAGGACCTCGCCGCGCAGGCCACGGGCGCCTCACGGGCGCCGGAGGGGACCGACATCGGCCACGTCCACCTCAAGGTCTCCGACCTCCCGCGGGCCGAGGAGTACTGGGTCGGCTCGCTCGGCTTCGACGTCATGCACCGCTACGGCGACCAGGCGACGTTCGTCGCCACCGGCGGCTACCACCACCACGTCGGGCTGAACACGTGGATGTCGGGCGGCCGCGAGCTCGCCCCGCGCGACGCCGCCGGCCTCGAGCGCGTCGTCTTCGCGACGGACGGCGAGGAGCGGGAGTCAGCCGACCCCGACGGGATCGCCGTCGCCCTGCAGCCGGCGTGAACGAGCGCGAGCTCGCGCTGCGCCGCGAGATCTTCGAGGCCTTCGCGCGCACGGGCGAGCCGCCCGAGGTCGACGACCGCGAGACGCTCTCCTCCCTCGCCGACCAGCACGTCGTGGTGCTCGGCGACGACGGCAGGATCCTCATGGCCCACCCGTTCTCGGCGCCGCGCCGGGACGCGACGACCGTCATGTCCGGTGGGAGCACCTGGTACGGGAACTGCGGGTGGGACGGGCTCGGCCTCGTGCACGCGTTCGGCCTCGAGTACGCGAGCGTCAGGAGCCGGGACGTCGCCGTCCGGATGTGGCGAGGCCGCCCGGTCGACGAGGCCCTCTTCCACGTGCTCGTCCCCGCGCGCGACTGGTGGGCCGATCCCGGTTACACCTGACGCACGATGCGGCTCCTCCGGTCGGAGGAGGATCTTCCCGCCGACGGCGCGTCGATGCCGATCGAGCAGCTCAACCGGGTAGCGCGGCGCTGGTACGGCGACCGGCTCGACCCGGCGTGGCGTCCGCGCAGCCGGGAGGAGTCGCAGCGGATCCTCGACGAGGAGGGGCTACGAGGCGCCTTCTGGCGCCTGCCGTAGCGCCCACGCCATCGCCACGCCGCCGGCGAGGAGCACGAGCGAGGCGACGACGAAGTAGGCGTTGTCCTGGATCGACGTCTCGAGCCCGACCATGATCGCGCCGAGGCCGAGCAGGGCGGCCGCCCAGAGCGGCACGAGGCCCCCGCGGCCGGCGGCGGCGGCGAGGACGATGACGCCGAGGATCCACAGCACGCCGAGCAGGTAGACCGGGAGCGCCCACTCCGAGTGCTGCATGTCGTTGAGGACGAGCTCGGCCGTGCGCTTGCCGGCGTCGTCGGACTTGCCCCACACCTCGCCGGCGATGCCCCAGCCGAAGCCGTCGATCGTCAGCGCGCCGCTCAGGCCGATCAGCCCGGCGATCCCGAGCGCCCCGCCGCTCCAGGCCGCGCGGGCGTTGTCGCGCACGACGAGGGCCAGGCCGACGACGGCGACGGCGAAGACGAGCAGCGAGAGCAGCGTGATCAGGTGCGCGACCTGCCAGCGCGTGTAGCTCTCGGCGATCTTCGCGAGCTGCGCCGCCTCGTGGTCGACGGCGAGCTCCTGCGGATGGATGAGGTTGGAGAGGACGAACAGCGCAGGGGCGACGACGAGCGCCGCCGCCGTGCTAACCCGTGCCGTTCGATCCCGCTCCGTCCGAGGTGATGACGGCAAGGGTGTCTCCGGCGGCAACGGAACCTCCCTCCTGGATCGGCAGCTCGGCGATGACGCCCGCCTTGTGAGCCGTGATCTCGTTCTCCATCTTCATGGCCTCGATGATCGTGACGAGCTGGCCCTCCTCGACCTTCTGACCCTGCTCGACGAGGACCTTCCAGACGTTGCCCTGCAGCGGGGACTCGAGCGTGTCGCCGCCCGCGCCGCCGCCGCCCGACTTCCGCTCGCCGCGCTTGGGCCGCGGGCGCGCCGCGCCGCCGGCCGGGGCGGCCGCCGGGGCCGCGCCGCCGCCGCCGAAGGCCGGGCCGAGCACCTTGACGTCGAAGCGCCGGCCGCTGACCTCCACGAGGTAGGAGTGCTCGACCTTCTCGGGCTCGTCGGAGTCGGCGTCCTTCTTCTCCGGCTTGGGGAAGGCGAGCTGCTTGAGCCACGCCTTGTCCTCGATCAGGTCGCGCCCGGTCTCGCCCTTGGCCCACTGCTCGGAGGCGAGCATCGCCTTGTGGAACGGGATGAGCGTCTTGAGCCCCTCGATCTGGTACTCGTCGAGCGCCCGCAGCATCCGCCGCGTCGCGCGCTCGCGGTCGGAGTCCCAGACGATGAGCTTGGCGACCATCGGGTCGTACATGGGGGAGACCTCGCCGCCCGCGCCGACGCCCGAGTCGACGCGCACGCCCGGGCCGGTCGGCTCGAGGTAGCCGCCGATCTTGCCCGGGGCGGGGGCGAAGTTCTTCGAGGCGTCCTCGGCGTTGATGCGGCACTCGATGGCGTGCCCGCGCAGCTCGACGTCCTCCTGCTTGACGCTCAGCGGCTCGCCGGCCGCGGCGAGGATGCCCTCGCGCACGATGTCGATGCCCGTCACGAGCTCGGTGACCGGGTGCTCGACCTGCACGCGGGTGTTCATCTCGAGGAAGAAGTACTCGCCGTCCTGGAGCAGGCCCTCGATCGTCCCGGCGCCGCGATAGTCGACGGCCTTGGCCGCGTCGGTGGCGACCTTGCCGATCCGCTCGCGCAGCGCCTCGTCGACGGCCGGCGCCGGCGCCTCCTCGATCAGCTTCTGGTGGCGGCGCTGGATCGAGCAGTCGCGCTCGCCGAGGTGGATGACGTTGCCGTGAGAATCCGCAAGGACCTGGACTTCCACATGCCGTGGATCGGGCAGGTAGCGCTCGAGGTAGACGGTGGCGTCGGAGAAGAACTTCTCGCCCTCGCGCGCCGCGCCCTCGAAGGCGCCCTCGAGGTCCTTCTCCTCCAGCGCGACGCGGAAGCCCTTGCCGCCGCCGCCGCCCGCCGCCTTGACCGCGACGGGGAAGCCGATCTCGTCCTTGGCGATCTTCATCGCCGTCTCGACGTCGGGGACCGGGTCGGTGGTGCCCGGCACGATCGGCACGCCCGCGGCCTTCATCAGCTCGCGGGCCCGCGTCTTCGAGCCCATCGCCTCGATCGCGCTGGCCGGCGGGCCGATGAACGTGACGCCCTCGTCCTCCAGCCGCTTGACGAACGGCGCGTTCTCGGCCAGGAAGCCGTAGCCGGGGTGGACGGCCTCGGCGCCGGACTGCTTGACGACCTCGACGAGCTTGTCGACGTTCAGGTAGCTCTCGGCGGCCGTCGGCCCCCCGAGGAGGTACGCCTCGTCGGCGCGCTTGACGTGCAGCGCGTCGCGGTCGAGCTCGGAGTACACGGCGACGGAGGCGATGCCCAGCTCGTCGAGCGCGCGGATGATGCGGATGGCGATCTCGCCACGATTGGCGACCAGGACCTTCGAGAACACGGGCGGGCATCCTAGTGCCCGCCCCGCTCAGGCGCGTTCCTAGGAGACCGGGGGAAGCCGGTTGCGCAGGGCGTCCACGCGGCAGGTGATGAACTGCGTGGTCCAGCGGACGTCGAGGATGCAGCCGTCCTTGGCGGCCCTGATCGTGGCCGCGGGGACCTCGGCCACCGCGGTCTGCGTCCGGCCCGGCGTCTGCGAGACCGTGTAGGGCAGCATCGCCACGGTGGCGGCGGGATCGAGGGTCTGCAGGCAGCGCGGGAACGTCGTGTAGTCGCACGCCAGCGCCGGATAGACGACGCGCAGGGCGACGACGCACGCGGCGTTGTCCTCCTCGTCGGTCAGCCCGTGGCCGGGGCCGAACACGAGCTCCTCGGGCTGGCAGCGGTCGGCCATGGCCGACGAGGGCGCCCCGAGCGCGGAGGCGCCCACGGCGCCGAGCAGGGACAGCAGCAGGACGATGCGACGGCCGACGGACATGAGGCTCCCCCCTCGTGAGACGTTGAGCGCAGGTCGCTCGATGACTGCAACGACGTTCGCTGAGCGAACTTGCGCCTACGGGCGGAAGCGCTCCTCGAAGCTGCGCCCGCCGTCGGTCGTCTCGAGGATCGTGCCGTCGCTGAGCGCGACGTAGGCGCGCTCGGCGTCGATCGCGCGGACCTTGTAGGGCTCGCCGTCGATCCGGCCGCGGCGCTCCCACGTCTGGCCGCCGTCGGTCGACACCTGGAAGAGGCCGTCCTTGTCGGCGCGCATGAGGGTGTCGGTCGCCGGCCAGTCGAGGCGCGGGGCCTTGCCCTGCGTTGCGGGCCGCCAGCGCTCGCCGCCGTCGGTCGAGCGGTAGACCTGGTCCTCGGTCGAGGCGATGAGGAGGTTCGGGTCGTCGGGCGAGACCACGAAGTCGAGGACGAGCTGGCGCGGCGTGAAGCGCTCCGTCCACGTCTTGCCGTCGTCCTCGGAGATGAGGATTGCGCCGAGCACGGCGTCGAAGGCGTAGAGCTTGTCGTGGACGCGGCGGATCTGGTGCAGGTCGGCCTCGCCGAGGCGCGAGACGACCTTGAAGTTCTTGCCGTCGCTCGAGCGCATGAAGCCGAGGTAGGGCGGCAGCGCCTTCGCGTCGTCGGGATGGCCGGAGGCCACGATGTCGCCCGGGCCGAGGACGTCGATCTCCAGGAAGGTGCCGAGCGGCGAGCTGCCCGCCTTGTCGGTCACCTTCGCCTTCACGCGCTGGGCCTCGCCGCCGTCCTTGGGGATGCGGAAGTAGCCGCGGTTCGTCGTGAGCAGGAACGACTCGTCGGACGGGTCGATCTCGAGCGCGTTGACGAAGGGCGGCTTCTGCGAGAAGTCGACGAGCTTGTCCGAGCGCCCGCCGCCCGAGCCGCCGTCGTCGGAGCCGCAGCCGGAAAGCGCCAGCGCGAGCAGGGAGAGGAGGGCGAGCGCGCGGCGCGTCATGCGTTGGCCGACATCAGGAGCCAGAGGGCGAGCGTCGTGAACCCGATCATGATCAGCAGCATCCAGATCTGCGAGCGCACCGCGGTGCGCCCGTCGCGGTAGAGCGTCAGCGCCCGGTCGTGGGCGAGCGTGAGCGCGGCGACGTGGCCGAGCACGACGGCGCCGACCTGCGCGTACCACGTCGCGTTCTGGCTGATGACCGAGTAGTCGATGGCGTCGTCGGCGGTGCCGAAGAGGTCCCAGCCCTGGCCGAGCGGGTCGGAGGCGAGATAGACCATCGCCTGGCCCTGGAAGATCAGGAACGTCAGGTAGTGGGCGAGGACGTAGACCACGGCGATCGGCACGAGCGAGTGGACGAAGCCGCCGCGCAGCCGCTCGGCCGCCGGACTGCCCTTCACGGTGCGCGCGCCGGCGATGCCGATCACGTAGAAGGCCGCGACGGCGAGCACCGCCACGAGCAGGCCGAGCGACGCCGTGATCTTCGGCGCGAGGTCGAACGAGATCGACTCGAAGGTGCGCGTGAGCTCGGGCTCGATGTCGTTGCGCCACGCGCCGCCCTGGCTGAACCCGTCGAACGTCGTCGAGCCGATCATGACGGCGAGCAGGGCGACGAGGCCGGCGCGCGGGGTGACGTGCGCGAGCGCCGAGAGCGGCGCCTGCACGCCGGCGCGGCCGTCGCGCGCCTGGAACGGCGAGATGCGCGACAAGAGGCCGAAGTAGACGCCGAAGCCCTCGCCCCGCTCGGCCCACGGCTCGGCGCCGTAGCGGGCCATCGCCGCCAGCGTGACGACGGTGTAGACGATGGCCGCGGTGGCGAGGCTGCGCGGGTTCGGCTCGCCGCCGGCCTCGGCGGCCAGCTCCATCCAGACGAAGCAGACCAGGCCGGCGACCGCGGGCCAGTACCCCAGCCGCTCCGGGTAGGGGCGTGGCTCGCGACTGCCGCGGAGCGCGTCGACGGCGCGGCCGAGCGCCAGCCACGGGTTGAAGGCGCGGAAGACGTTGCCGAACAGCACGCTCGTCACGGCGAGCCCGACCCAGAAGATGACGAAGACGAACGTCGGCGCGAAGTTCTGCTGCGCGCCCGGCGGCCCGGCGTAGCCGCTCGCCACGGTGACGATCAAGAGGAGCACGCCGACCGTCCCGCAGGCGACGTGCAGGCCGCGCGAGCACAGCAGGCGGTCGAGCGGGCCCGGCAGCGGGCGCCACCCCGGCTCCTCGAGCTTCGGCTTCGGCCACAGCACCGCCAGCGCCACGAACGAGACCGCGAGCACGACCGCCGAGGCCCGGACGAACCACTCCTCCGGGATCGGCAGGTCGGCGCGCTGGATCAGCCCGTGCGCGAGGACCTGGGGAAGCTGCGGGATCACCGCCGGATGCCGAAGAAGATCTTCCGGCCGTTGTTGCAGTAGAAGTTCACGCGCCCCTTGGCCTTCGACGGCTCCTGGCACTTGTAGCCGCTCGGCTTGCGGTGGCGCGAGATGTACCGCTTGGCGTAGCGCTTCCCGCTGGCGCAGGAGATCTGGTCGACCTTGACCTGGAAGCGCTTGCCGGACACGGTGATGGTGCCGCAGTTCTTCGGCGGCACGACCGCGGTGGCGGCGGTGGGGACGAGCAGTGCGGCGACGACCGCCGCGGCGAGTAGGAGAGTCTTCATCACGGTCGCTTGAACGCGGCTCGGTGACGAATCTTGCTAGGCGGGGACGATTCCCTGCGCCACCAGCGCCGACCAGACGCGGTCGACGGCCGCCTCGACGTCCTCGGGACGGAGCACGACCTCGGGGTCCTCGGGCGCCTCGTACGGGTCGTCGACACCGGTGAAGCCCTTGATCTCGCCGGCCCGGGCGCGGGCGTAGAGCCCCTTCGGGTCGCGCCGCTCGCACTCCTCGACGGGCGTGTCGACGTAGACCTCGAGGAACGGGACGCCCGCCTCCTCGTGCACCCTGCGCGCGAGCTCGCGGTCGGCCCGGTACGGGCTGACGAGCGAGGGCAGCGCGACCACGCCGGAGTCGGCCAGCAGCTGGGCGACGTGGGCCGTCCGCCGGACGTTCTCGGCGCGGTCCTCCGCCGAGAAGCCGAGGTCGGCGTTCAGGCCGTGGCGCAGGTTGTCGCCGTCGAGGCGGTAGGCGGGGATGCCGGCGGCCACGAGCCGGTGCTCGAGCGCCGCGGCGATCGTCGACTTGCCGGACGACGGCAGGCCGGTGAACCACAGCGTCGCGCCGGTGCGGCCGAGCGCCTCGACGCGGCGCTCGCGCGTCACGCCGGCGCGGTCCCACACCACGTTGGCCGAGCGCCCCTCCTCCTCGGACGGGCGCCCGAGGATCATGCCCGCGGCGACCGTGTCGTTCGTCGCCTCGTCGATGAGGATGAAGCTGCCGGTCGTGCGGTTGCGGCGGTAGGTGTCGAACGCGAGCGGCACGGCGGTCCGGAGCGTCATGCGGCCGATGTCGTTCAGCTCGAGGTGCGCGACGCCTTCCTCGCGGTGCAGCGTGTCGACGTCGATGCGGTGCAGCAGGTCGCTGATGACCGCGCGCGTCGTGCGCGTGGTGTGCTTGATGACGTAGCGCCCGTTCGGCTTCGACGGCGTCTCGCTCATCCAGCACACCATCGCGTCGATGTCGCGCTCGAGCAGCGGGCGGTTGTGCGGCCGCGCGATCGTGTCGCCGCGCGAGACGTCGACGTCGTCGGTCAGGCGCACCGTGACCGACATCGGCGCGAACGCCTCCTCGACCTCGCCCTCGAAAGTGTCGATCGCCGCCACGCGGCTGTGCTCGCCGGACGGCAGCACGACGACCTCGTCGCCCTTGCGCAGGACGCCGCCGGCGATCTGCCCGGCGTAGCCGCGGTAGTCGTGCAGCTCCTCCGACGCGGCGTCGCCCGGCCGGACCACCCACTGCACGGGGAAGCGCGTGTCGATCAGGTTGCGGTCCGACGCGATGTGGACGTGCTCGAGGTGGTAGAGCAGCGGCGGGCCGGCGTACCACGGCATCCGCTCGGAGCGGGCGACGACGTTGTCGCCCTCCAGCGCGCTGATCGGGATGAAGGTGACGTCGGCGATCTCGAGCTTGGCGGCGAAGTGCGTGAAGTCCTCGACGACGCGCTCGAAGGCGGCCTGGTCGAAGTCGACGAGGTCCATCTTGTTGACGCAGACGACGAGGTGCGGGATGCGCAGCAGCGACGCGATGAACGCGTGGCGCCGCGACTGCTCGACGACGCCGTTGCGCGTGTCGACGAGGACGAGCGCGAGGTCGGCCGTCGAGGCGCCGGTGACCATGTTGCGCGTGTAGCGGACGTGGCCGGGGGTGTCGGCGATGATGAAGCTGCGCCGCGGCGTCGTGAAGTAGCGGTACGCGACGTCGATCGTGATGCCCTGCTCGCGCTCGGCGCGCAGGCCGTCGGTCAGCAGAGCCAGGTCGACGGTGCCGTTCCCGTTGGCGCCGTGCCGGCGCTCCGACGCGCGGGTCACCTGCTCGAGCTGGTCCTCGAAGATCGCCTTCGTGTCGTAGAGCAGCCGCCCGATGAGGGTCGACTTGCCGTCGTCGACGGAGCCGGCGGTGGCGAACCGGAGGAGCTCCGACTGCGCGGCGCGGGCGAGGTCGGCGGCGGCCATCAGAAGTAGCCCTCCCGCTTGCGATCCTCCATCGCCGCCTCGGTGACCCGGTCGTCGGCGCGCGTCTCGCCGCGCTCGGTGATGCGCGTCGCGGCGATCTCCGCCACGACGTCGGAGAGCGTCGTCGCCTTCGACTCGACCGCCCCCGTCACGACCATGTCGCCGACGGTGCGGTAGCGCACCCAGGTCGTGAAGCTCTCCTCGTCCTGCGGGAAGTACGGGTTGACCGCGTAGAGCATCCCGTCGCGGCGGAAGACCTCGCGCTCGTGGGCCATGTAGATCGACGGCAGGTCGAGGCTCTCGCGCGCGATGTACTCCCAGACGTCGAGCTCGGTCCAGTTCGAGATCGGGAACACGCGCACGTGCTCGCCGCGGCGGATGCGCCCGTTGTAGATGTTCCACAGCTCGGGGCGCTGGGACTTCGGGTCCCACTGGCCCATGTCGTCGCGGAAGGAGAGGATGCGCTCCTTCGCCCGGGCCCGCTCCTCGTCGCGGCGCGCCCCGCCGAAGGCCGCGTCGAAGCGGTGCTCGGCGATCGCGTCGAGCAGGGTCACCGTCTGCAGGCGGTTGCGCGAGGGGTTGCCCGGCTCCTCCTGCACGCGGCCCTGGCGGATCGACTCCTCGACGGAGGCGACGATCAGCCGCTCGCCGAGCTCCTCGGCGCGGCGGTGGATGAAGTCGGTGACCTCGGGGAACTCGTGCCCCGTCGCGACCTGGAGCAGCGGGAACGGGAACCGCGCCGGCCGGAACGCCTTCTCGGCCAGCCGCGTGAGGACGACGGAGTCCTTGCCGCCGCTGAAGAGCAGCACGGGCCGCTCGAACTCCGCGGCGACCTCGCGCATGACGTGGATCGCCTCGCTCTCGAGCGCGTCGAGGTGTGTGAGGTCGTAGTTCACGTGGCCAGCATCTCCTCGCCGCGCGGGCGGGTGCGGTGCAGGACGTAGGCGCCGATGCCCACGCAGGCGGGGATGCCGATGATGGCGGCGATGGGGATGTCGACGCCCGCCTTCGTGAGGACGCCGAGAGCGGCGGCGAGGAGCACGACACCGAGAGTAGGCCGCAGGCCGTCCACGGGGACCTTCCCGAGCAGGCCGGTGCCGATCCACACGCCGGGCAGCGACCCCAGCAGGATCGTGCCCATCAGGCCGAAGTCGACGTTGCCGCCGATCCAGTGGGCGATGCCGGCGGTCCACAGCAGGATCGCGGCGTGGAAGACGTCGGTGCCGACGACGCGGTGCGGCGTGAGCTTGAAGAAGAGGATCAGCGCGAGGCCGATCAGCGCGCCGCTGCCCACCGAGGTCAGGCCGAGGATGAAGCCGAGCACGAAGCCGATGACGACGGTCGCCCCGCGCCGGCGGCCCTCGAGGTCGGCGGTCTCGCGCTCCTGCGCGATGTGGCGCGGCATGAAGAACGCGCGGAAGAGGACGCCGATGGCCACCATCAGCAGCGCGGCCGCGACCGCCGCGAGCAGGGCGGGCTCGAAGTCGTCGCCGTACGCGCCGTGCAGCCGGTCGACCGACCACACGCCGAGCAGCGCGCCCGGCATCGAGCCGGCGGCCATCCACGTCGACAGGCGCAGGTCGACGTGCCCCTCCTTCCACACGCGGTAGCCGCCGACGGTCTTCGTCACCGCGCCGTAGGCGAGGTCGGTGCCGATGGCGACGAGCGGGCTGTAGCCGGCGACGATGATGAGCAGCGGCGTCATCAACGAGCCGCCGCCGATGCCGGTCAGGCCGACGAGCAGGCCTACGCCGAGGCCGAAGAGGACGACGAGGGGATCCATGGGGACCCGGAGGAGGTTAGGCCGCGTGCAGACCGCATTCGAGCTTGCCGGTCCCCGACCAGCGGCCCTCGCGCCCGTCGCCGGGCTTCGTGCAGGGCACGCAGCCGATCGAGGCGTAGCCCTGGTCGTGCAGCTCGTGGTACGGCAGGTCGTTGGCGTGGATGTGGCGCCAGACGTCCTTCTCGGTCCAGGCGGCGAGCGGAGCGATCTTCCACAGGCCGTACTTCTCGTCCCAGCTGATCTCCTCGGTGTTCGCGCGCGTCGCGGCCTGGTCGCGGCGCACGCCGGTGACCCACGCGTCGGCGCCCTCGAGGCGCTCGCGCAGCGGGACGACCTTGCGCGCCTCGCAGCACGCGTCCGGGTCGGTCTCCCACAGCCGCTCGGGCCGCTCGCCGCGGACGCCGTCGACCGTGATGCCGTAGTGGCGCTCGAAGGCCGCCCACGTCTCGTGCGTCTCGGCGAACAGCACGCCCGTGTCGAGCGTGAAGACGTCGAAGCGCTCCGGAGCGATCCGGGTGGCGAAGTCGAGGACGACGCTCGCCTCCTTCTGGAACGAGCAGGCGATCGCGATGCGGTCGAACCGCTCGGCTGCCTCCCGGAGGATCGCCTCGGGCGTGCTCATGGCCTTAGACCGCGCACTCGCCTTCGCCGCGGATGACCTGGAAGGGGACGTTCTTGCTCCAGTCGATGAACATGTTCATCGACTCGACGCTGAACTCCACCGGGAGCGACAGGTCCTTGACCTCGTCGGTGAAGCGCTGCTCCCCGATGCGGTCGACGTAGGCGTTGAACGTCTCGCCCTCGGTGCGCTCGGCCTCGTACATCTTCAGCCAGCGCTCGACGGCGTCGGGCACGCGCTTGGCGGGCAGGCGCACCTTCAGGCGCGTCCCGAACCGCAGGCCGTCGCCGCCGTGCTTGCCGCCGACGTGGGCGACGTACGCGGGGATCGTGTGCTCGCCGACCTTGATCGACGCGCCGTAGAACCCGATGTGGCCGATGTGGTGCTGGCCGCACCCGTTCGGGCAGCCGCTCATCTTGATCTGGATCTGCCGCGTGAGATCGTCTTCGATGGCCATCGCGGCGAGCCGCTCGCGGATGGCGAGGTTCAGGCCCATGGAGCTGGTGATGCCGAGCTTGCACGAGTCGGTGCCCGGGCAGCTGACGACGTCGGTGACCTCCTGGGCGCCGGGCTCGCCGAGGTCGAGCGCGAGCAGCCGCTGCCAGACCTCGTAGAGCGCCTCGTCGCGCACCCAGCTCAGGACGAGGTTCTGGCCGACCGTCGTCCGGGCGTAGCCGCCGGAGTACTCGCGCATGATCGTCGCGAGGCCGCGGAACTGCTCGGGGGACAGGTCGCCGCGGGTGACCGCGACCTCGACGGCGCTGAAGCCCGCCTGGCGCTGCGCGCGGACGTTGGAGCGGCAGAAGCGCTCGAACTCCGTGAGGTCGCCGTTGGGGCTGGCGTAGGAGGTCGCCGGCACCGGCGCGTTGACCTCCTCGTCGTGGTCGAACGAGCGGGGCGAGACGCTGAAGTCGCGCTCGGCGACCCAGTCGCCCTCGAGCTCCTCCTCGGTCTGGCGGCGCAGCTCGTCGATCCCGTACTTGTCGACGAAGACCTTGATCCGCGCGCGGGCGCGGTTGACCCGCAGCCACTCCTGGCGGTCGAAGATCCTCATGACGGCCTCGGTGACGCGCAGGTACTCGCCGTCGTCGGCGCCGACGAACTCGTAGAGGGTCTGGGCGACGCGCGGCATGATCGCCGTGCCGCCCCCGACGACCATCTCGAAGCCGCGCCGGCCGTCCCTGACCCGCGGGATGAAGGCGACGTCGTGGATGCCGGTGATGGCGCGGTCCTCGTCGGTCGCGGTGAAGGCGGTCTTCACCTTGCGCGGCATGGCCTGCGTGGTGGGGTGGCGCACGAAGTAGCGCACGTACGCGCCGGCGTAGGGGGTCGGGTCGAAGAGCTCGCCGGGCGCGATGCCCGCCCACGGGTCGCCCGTGACGTTGCGCATCGTGTTGCCGCAGCCCTCGCGGCTGGACAGGTTGGCGTCGCCGATGATCCGGATGAACTGCGCCGCGTCCGCGAGGGGGACGTGGTGGACCTGGATGTTCTGCCGCGTCGTGATGTGCCCCTTCTTCAACGGCACGTACTTCTCGATCGCGTCGGCGAAGGCCTCCATCTGCTCGGGCGAGACGCCGCCGAAGGGCAGCTTGACCCGGACCATCTGCACGTCGGGCTGACGCTGTCCGTAGACGCCCTGCTTCAGGCGGAACTTGATGAACTCGGTCTCGTCGGCCTGGCCTTCCAGGAACCGCGTGGACTCGGTGTCGAAGTCGTCGAACTCCCGCTCGATGATCGGGATGATGTGCCCAGGGACGTTCTCGTAGACCTCGGGGTTCGCGAGCGTGCCCTTGCGGCCGCTGGTGTCGGTCGCCATGCGGGGGCACTATACAGACTGAAGTCCGACCGGGATTTAGGTATTTCTCTCGACCGGGAGGCCGTCGCGCTCCCACGCCTGGATCCCGCCGTCGAGGTTGTACGCCTCCCAGCCGGAGGCGCGCAGCGCGTCGGCCGCCATGGCCGAGCGGGCCCCGCTGCGGCAGGCCAGGACGAGCCGCTCGCCCTCCAGCTCTGCCGCCCGCTGCGACAGCTCGCCGAGCGGGACGTGCACGGCGCCGGGGAAGCGGCCCTCGGTCTCGAGCTCGACGGGCTCGCGGACGTCCACGAGCCGTGCGCCCTCGCGGACGAGCGCCTCGGCGGCGCGGGGTGAGACGTCACGCTCCACGCCGCCGAGACTAGAGCCGCGCCTACCGCTCGATGGTGAACGCGATCTTGACGTTCACGTGGTACTCGGTGATCTGCCCGTCCTCGCCCACCTTCGCCGAGCTCTGCATCACGTCGACGCCGGTGATCCCGCGGATCGTCTTCGACGCCTCCGAGACGGCGCTGCGCACGGCGCCGGAGAACGACTCCGACGAGACGCCGACCAGCTCGATGATCTTGATGACCTTGCCCTCGTCCGCCACGGCGGCTCCTCTCCTCGGGATCTACGAACTCTGATCGGCTACCCCGAGTGGCGGCGCGCCTATCTCCGGGTGTAGCGTCTTTCCATGCACAGGACGATGCTGGCCGCGTGCGCCGCGGTGCTCCTCGCCGCGTCTCCCGCGGCCGCCCAGGACGTCGATCTGGACGTCCCCCTGCAGGACGACCTCGTCGTCAACGACGACGGCGGCGTCGACGGCGCGGACACCGCCATCGACCCCAACTACAACCTCGCGCTGGCGACGCAGTCCGCGGTCGCCGACCACGGTGGCTGCGGCGACGTCGGGGACCGGACGGGACTGCGCGACGACGGCGTCTTCGCGCCCCCGGGGCCCCGGCCGGAGTTCGAGCTCCAGACGCAGAACTCGAACGACGGCGACAACGGCTTCCTGTTCGACGCCGACCTCGAGACCTTCACGGTCGACGTGCCGGACGGGTCCTACGGCGACCTGCACCTCGCCGCGGTGTCCGGGGGGTTCAACCAGAACCGCCTCGAGGTGGAGTTCACCTACACGGACGGCACCTCGACGACCGCCGGCAAGCATGTGCCGGTCTGGTACGAGAGCTCCGGCGGCTACCCGATCGACGGCGGGAACGACGCCATGTCCCCGGACGGCGCGAACTGCCAGGACTACGACCAGGCGACGCTGTGGGGCGTGACGTTCAAGGTCGCCGACCGGCCGAAGCGCGTCGACTCCGTCAAGGTCACGCGGCGCGACGTCGAACCCGATCCCAATCGGCGGATCTCCGTCTTCGGCGGCGTGCTGACCCCGAGCCACGGGCTGACGGTGACGAAGGCGGGGACCGGTGGCGGAACCGTCGCGACACGGACGTCGACGGCGATCGCGTGCGGCGCCGACTGCTCGGAGACCTACGGGCACGGTGACACGGTGATCCTCGTCGCCACGCCCGACGAGGGGTCGACCTTCGAGGGGTGGAGCGGCCCCTGCGCGGTCAGCGGGGCCAGCTGCACCCTCTCGATGACGGCGGCGCGGTCGGTCACGGCGACGTTCGAGCGGGTTCCGCCGCCGCCTGCGGACCAGCCGCAGCCTCAGCCCCAGCCGGGGCCGCAGCCACCGTTGCCGCCGGGGACCGGGGCGACGACGCGGACGGTGCCGTTCGGCACCCTCGTGTCGGCCCGCCGCGCGTGCGGGCGCCGGCGGCTGCGCCTCGCCGTGGATGACGTGCCCGGCGAGACGATCGTCGAGGCGATCTTCCGCATCGGCGAGCGCTCGCGGCGTCGCGGTGCGGCGCTGATCGACGACCCCTTCTTCTTCGGCCGCGTCTCGCGGAGGGCCTTCCGGCTGCGCGTGGAGATGAAGACGGCGGACGGCGACACCCTGCGCGCCTCGCGACGGTTCGCCCGCTGCCCGCGGGCGCGCAGGCGCAGGGCGTAGCGGCGCTACCAGACCTGCGGCGGCTCGCGCTCGATCGCGTCGAGCAGGCCGGCGCGGAACCACGGGTTCGGCGGCTCCTCGACCGGCGCGGGAGCCGGGGCGGTCTGGCGCATGAACTGCTCGAGCGCGGCGACGATCGCGGCGGCCTCCGCGGGCGAGGCCCCGGGAGCGACGATCTCGAGCTGCGGTCGCCGGTTCGGCATGGGCCGAAACCTACCCCGTAGCCTTCGCGCCCGCTTGCCCGAGCTGCCCGTCCTCGATCGCGACGCCGTCCTCGCCGCCGTCTCCCCGGAGGCGGCGATCGCGGCCGTGCGCGACGGCTTCGTCCGCCACCGCCGCGGCGAGTGGGTGATGCCGTCGAAGGTCTACCTCGACAGCCCGCCGCACGGGGACTTCCGCGCGATGCCGGCGCGCGGCGGCGACCTGGCCATCCTCAAGTGGATCTCGTCGTTCCCCTCGAACCCGGAGCGCGGGCTGCCGACGGTGATCGGTCTGCTCGTCGTCTCCGACGCGACGACGTCCGAGCCGCTCGCGCTGATGGACGCCGGCGCGGTGACCGCGCTGCGCACCGGCGCGGTGGCGGCGGTCGCGTCCGACGCGCTGGCCGCGGGCCGTTCGGTCGGCGTCGTGGGCTGCGGGCTGCACGGCGCGTGGGCGGCGCGCTGCCTGGCCGCCGCGGGCTACGGCCCGGGCGTGTGCTTCGACCCGCGGCCCGAGGCGGCGCAGGCGCTGGCCGCCGAGCTCGGCTGGCGGGCGGGGGCGCACGCCGACGCCATGGGCGCCGACGTCGTCTGCTGCGTGACGCCCGGCCACGCGCCGGTGGTCGAGATCGGCGACCTCCACGCGGGCCTGCACCTGAACATGCTCGGCGCCGACGGCCCGGGCAAGGCGGAGGCGACGGTCGGCGCGGTCGCGTCGTGTGCGCTCTTCTGCGACGAGTGGGAGCAGGCGTCGCACGGCGGCGAGCTGACCGGCGCGATCGAGGCGGGGATGGTCCGGCGCGAGCAGGTGACCGACCTCGGCGCCGTCCTCACCGGCGAGGCGCGCGGGCGCCCCGGGCCCGAGGCCGTGACGCTCTTCGACTCGACGGGCCTGGCGATCCAGGACCTCGCGGTGGCCGGCGCGGCGCTCGAGGCGTACCGCGGCGGCGCCGTCGAGGCGCAGGTCGTCCGGGTCTAGGAGGCGCGCCGCCGCTTGCGGCGCAGCTCCCTGCGCGCCGCGAGCGGGTCGTCGGTGATGACCGCGTCGACGCCGATGCGCTTGGCCTGACGCCACGCGGTCTTGGAGTCGAGCGTGAACGGCACGACCTTCTTGCGCGCGCGGTGCACCGCCTTGACGTAGGCCTTGGCGATCGGCCACTCCGGCGAGACCCAGCGCGCGCCCAGCGTCTTCGCGCCGTTCAGCGCGCCGACGTTCGAGAACTTCAGCGAGAGGACGGCGAGCCCGACGCCGGGGAGCCTGTCGCGCGCCGTCGCGAGATCGCCGGCGTAGAAGCTCTGGAGCACGAGCCGCCGCGCCGGATAGC
>DASVRH010000238.1:0-12637 GCA_036388715.1 Solirubrobacteraceae bacterium
ATCGCGGCGTCCGCGTTGCGCAAGAGCTCGCCCGCCTGCGCGGCCGGCGCCTCGGCCAGCGCGACGCCGACGCTCGCCGTCAGGTGGTGCTGCTCGCCGGCGAGCAGGAACGGCTCGTCGAACGCCCGCACCAGCCGGGCGGCGACCGCCGCCGCGCCGGCGGCGTCGCCGACGCCCTCGCAGACGACGACGAACTCGTCGCCGCCCAGGCGGCCGACCGTGTCGCCCGGCCGGACCGCGTCGACCAGCCGCGGGCCGACGGCGAGCAGGAGCTGGTCGCCGGCGTCGTGTCCGAGCGAGTCGTTGACCACCTTGAACTGGTCGATGTCGAGGAGGACGACGGCGGTCGTCCCCGGCCGCCGGCCGCGCGCGGCGAGCGCGTGGCCGAGGCGGTCGAGGACCAGCGTCCGGTTCGGCAGCCCGGTCAGCGGGTCGTGCAGCGCGCGGCGGCGCATCTCGGACTCCGCCTCGGCGCGCTCGATCGCCGCGGCGAGCGTGTTGGCCACCGCCTCGAGGAACATCCGCTCGTCGGGCGCGGGCTCCCACCCCGAGCGGTGGACCGCGAGCACGCCGTGGTCCCGGCGCCCGGTGATGCGGACGCTCAGCGCGCCGGGCGCGGGCTCGAACGGCGCCGGCACGAGCACCGCCTCGTCCGCGTCGAGCACGTCGGCCACGCAGCGCGACGCCTGCTCGAACAGCGCCGGCAGCGCGAGGCCCTCGAGCGCGAGCCGGCCGATCCGGGCGATCTCCTCCTGCTGGCGCGCGACGCGGGCGAGGCGCAGCTCGGTCTGCCGGCGGACCGTGATGTCGGTGATGAGCGCGAAGCTGCCGGCGAACCGGCCGCGCTCGTCGTTGAGCGGCGACGCCGAGACGAGGCACCAGACCTCCGCGCCGTCGGCGCGCACGAACTTCAGCTCGTAGGTCTCGCGGACGCCGGCCCGGCGCGCGGCGAACGCCTCGTCGAGCCGCGCGGCGCCCTCCTCGTCGGTGAACGCGTGCGGCGCCTTGCCGAGCATCTCCGCCGGCTCGCGGCCGAGCATCTCGGCGAGGCTGTCGCTGACCGACACGGTCCAGTCCTGGTGGTCGAAGACCCACACGCCGTCGCGGCCCTGCTCGATCATCCAGCGGTAGCCCTCGTTGGCCGCGCGCAGCTCCTCGGCCGCGCGGCGCTGCCCGGTGACGTCGAGCACGTGGCAGACGAAGTGGTCGCCGCCCTCGCGCCGTCGGCTGCGGCGGATCGTCGCCAGGCCCCAGCCGGTGGCGCCGTCCGGCAGCTGCCAGTGGCACTCGCGCGGCGTGTCGCCGTCGCCCGCCTCGATCGTCAGCAGCTCGTCGAGGCGGCTGCCGACGAGCTCCGGCCCGCTGCGCCCCAGAAGAGCGCAGAGCGGCTCGTTGACGCGCTCGACCCGGCCGTCGAGGCCGACGAAGGCGATGCCGAATGGCGTGTCATCCGGCGGCATCGCTCACTCCCTACCCCATTGGGCGTCGGCGGCAGCGCGACACGTCGCGACGACCTCGTCGGCCGAGTCGGTGACGCGCAGGAGGCCGACGTCGCTCTCGGAGATCGTGCCCGCGGCGAGCAGCCGGTCGCGCAGCCAGTCGACGAGGTCGCACCAGAACTCCGTGCCGACGAGGATCACCGGGAAGAAGCGGATCTTGCCCGTCTGGATGAGGGTCAGCGCCTCGAACAGCTCGTCGAGCGTCCCGAACCCGCCGGGGAGCACGACGAACGCGCCCGAGTAGCGCACGAACATGACCTTGCGCGCGAAGAAGTAGTGGAAGTCCAGGCGCAGGTCGAGGTACGGGTTGGGCGGCTCGCGGACGGGGAGGTCGATGGCCAGCCCGATCGAGCGCGCGCCCGCCTCCCTGGCGCCGCGGTTGGCCGCCTCCATCGCGCCGGGGCCGCCGCCGGTGATCACCGTGAACCCGGCGGCGCCGAGCGCGCGGCCGACGCCGAGCGCCGTCTCGTAGGTCGGGTGTCCCTCGCGCGTACGCGACGAGCCGAAGACGGCGACCGCCTCCTGCACGCCGGAGAGCGCCTCGAAGCCCATCGCCAGCTCGTCGCGCATGCGCGCGACGCGCTGCTCGTCGGTGATCTCCGACGCGACGCTCGGCAGCTCGGCGGCGAAGAGCTCCTCGTCGAGGTCCTGCGGGGGACGGCGAGCGGGGCCGGTCAAGCGACGCGGCCCCTCATGCGGCCGGCGTCAGAGGCCCTTCGGGTGCCGCACGGTGAAGCCCGACGGCGAGCGCATCTCCGTCTGCCAGCGCGAGCCGGTCTGCGCGCGCCCGCTGGTGTCGAACCGCAGGCCCGCGACGACCATGTAGATGTGACCGCCATGGGCGTAGATGGTGATCCATTCGCCCTTGCCGGACTCGCCCCAGTCGGTGAACGACCCGGAGGGCATCGGGCTGTCGAGCAGATCGCCGCCGTGCAGGGCGTACGAGACCGAGCCCGAGCAGTCGTAGCCCGAGTCCTCCCACTTGCCGTGCCCGCCGCCGTAGCGGTAGGGCTTCGCGGCGATGCGGTTGCCGGCCTCGATGACGTCCTTGACGACCTGCGGCGCGCTCGCCGGCGGGATCGCGAGGCCCTCCTTGGTCAGGACGGCCTTGGGACCGGGAGTCGTGCGCCCGTCGACCGACGCGCGCTGCTTGGGCTTGGCGTCGACGCTGTAGCCGCCGGTGCCCGCGGAGGGCCGGAGCGCGACCTCGATCCGCATGATGTCGCGGCGCGTCACCTTGCCGTCGACGCGCAGCCCGAGCTCGCGCTCGATGGTCCGGACCTTGAGCCAGGTGCGGCGGCCGAAGACGCCGTCGGTCCGTCCCGGGAAACCGGCGCGCGCGAGCAGCTGCTGCAGCGCCTTGACGTCCTTGCCCCGATCGCCCTTGGTGAGCGGCTTGTCGCCGAGTCGCGCCTGTGCCGCCTGCGCCGAGAAGATGGCGAGGGAGGCGAGCGCGAGGAGCGCCAGCCCGGAGATCACGGCTATGGGGGAACGAACACGGAACGGCGGCAGCACTGCTTCGACGACCTCTCTTTCGGGGGCGCCTACGGGGTTAGCTGTCGGGCTCGCGCAGAAAGAGCAGCGCTACGTCACGCTCAGGTGACGATTCGCCCCAGGTCGCCATCGCCCTGCGTCGGACGCGACGACCAGTGGATCCCCCGCTCCCCGGCACCGTCGCCGGGGACTCGGCTGGTCATAACAACGACGGAGAGGGTAGCTACTTGCGGTGACGGCACCGTAAGCTGCGCCGATGTTCCGGTCCGCTTTCCTGCTTTTCGCAGTCCTGCTCGCCGTCGCCGTCCCCTCGGCGCAGGCCGCCGAGCTCGGCGTCAACGTCAACGGCGGGGCCGCCGCGGCCGGCAACCAGCAGAACTTCTCCGACCTCTCCGACCTCAACGCCCGCTGGGCGCGCCACTTCGTCTTCTGGGACGACTTCGACCAGAAGGAGGGCTTCGGCGCCTACGAGGCGATGGTCGCCGAGGAGGACCGGCGGGGCGTCAAGACGCTCATCACGGTCATGAGCGCGAAGGGCGAGGCGCCGTCCGACCACCAGGCGTTCGCCGACTTCATGGCCGTCACCGCGCGGACGCTGGGCGGCGCGGAGGCCTTCGAGGTCTGGAACGAGGCCGACGAGGGCCTGTTCTGGAGCGGCGGCCCGAACCCGCCGGCCTACGTCGACGTGCTCAAGCGCAGCTACTCGGCGATCAAGTCCGTCCGCCCCGACGCGCTCGTCGTCTTCTCCCCCACCGTCGGCAACAACTTCGGCTTCCTCCAGGCCGCCTACGACGCGGGCGCGAAGGGCAGCTTCGACGTCATGTCGGTCCACACCGACACCGCCTGCCTGGACCGGCCGCCGAGCTACTACTACCGCGAGCCGGACGGGCGGATAGGACGCTTCGCCTTCCTCGGCTACCGCGAGGTCTACAAGGTCATGCAGGCCAACGGCGACGGCGACAAGCCGATCTGGATGACCGAGTTCGGCTGGTCGGCCGCCCAGCACACGTGCGAGTTCGGGGCGAGCGCCGGGCAGAAGCCGGCGGGCGTCGCCGAGGACGTCCAGGCCGCGTGGCTGCTCGAGGCGATGAACTGCATGGAGCGCGACCCGTACGTGCAGGTCGCCATGTGGTTCAACAACCGCGACCTGAGCGACGACGGGAAGATGGCCAACATGTACGGGCTGCGCCGCTTCGACAGCTCGGCCCGGCCGGCGTTCGACGCGTTCCGGACGTGGGGGAGCGGCGGCGGTCGCTCGCAGGCGCCGTGCGGCGACTTCGAGGGCCCGGCCGTGCAGCTGATCGAGCCGCAGCCCGGGTTCGCCCTCGGGCCGATGTCCAACCTGACGATCCGCGCCCGCTCCGACGCCCCCGACCTCGACCGGCTCTGGTTCGGCGTGGAGGGCCCGGGCGCCGAGCCCCTCTTCGCCGGCGGCCCGATCACCCTCCAGGGCGAGGGTCCCGAGCGCGCGCGCGAGTGGGGCGGCGCGAGGGACCTCCTCAACGGCACGCACAAGCTCACCGTCTTCGCGACCGACCAGCTCGGCAACGCCGGCCCGCCGGTCACGCTGAGCTTCACCAAGGGCGCCGTCGGCAGCCCGGGTGGCGGCGGCGGCCCGGCCGGGACCGGGGCGGGCGGCCTCGTCCGCTTCCCCAAGCTGCGGCTGCGCGGCCGCGGCCGCACGCGGACGTTCACCGGCCAGGCGCTGCCCGGCATCACCGCGGGCGCCGTCCGGGTGGAGTGGTTCTTCAAGCGCGGGCGGCGCTGGAAGCGCCAGCACTCGCGGGCCGTCCTGGCCAAGAAGCCGTTCCGCGTCCGCCAGCGGCTGCGCTTCGCCGGCCAATGGCGCGTGCGGGCGCTCTACCTGGGCCGCGGGTCGGTCCCGCGGACGGCTTCGTGCTGGTTCGTCTTCAAGACCAACCGCCGCTCCAGCAAGCTGCAGTGCCCGCGCGGGGCCGTCCGCCCCACGCGCTGACGAAGTCACCCCGCTGACGACACCCGCTGAGGTAGTCTCAAGCCGCTGGGAGGCGCCGCCGATGATCGGATGACCGTGCGTCGACTCGTCGCCCTGCTCACCTGCTGCGCCGCCCTCGCGGCGCTCCCCTCGACCGCCTCCGCCGCGGACCTCGGCCTGAACGTGAACGGGGCCGTCACGGCCGGCACCCAGGAGAACTACGAGGACCTGTCGGCGCTCGGCTCCAAGTGGGCCCGCCACTTCGTCTTCTGGGACGACCTCGACGAGCGCGGGCTGAAGCTCTACGACGCCATGGCCCAGGAGGAGGGGCAGCGCGGCATCAAGACGCTGTTCACGGTCATGAGCGCGCGCGGCCAGCAGCCCGGCAACGTCGCCGGCTTCGCCGACTTCATGGGCCGCCTCGCCGCACGCGGGCGCGGCAGCGTCGAGGCCTACGAGATCTGGAACGAGGCCGACGAGGGCCTGTTCTGGAACGGCGGCCCGCAGGCGGCCGCGTACGTCGGCGTGCTGAAGGCGTCCTACGCCGCGATCAAGGCCGCCGACCCGAACGCCACCGTCGTCTTCTCCCCGACGGTCGGCAACAACTACGGCTTCCTCGCCGACGCCTACCGCGCCGGCGCCAAGGGCAGCTTCGACGCCATGGCCGTGCACACCGACACGGCGTGCCTCGACCGCGCCCCGAGCTACTTCTACCGCGAGGCCGACGGGCGCCTCGGCCGCTTCACCTTCCTGGCCTACCGCGAGGTGCGGGCCACGATGGAGGCCAACGGCGACGCCGACAAGCCGATCTGGATGACCGAGTTCGGCTGGTCGGCCGCCCAGCACCAGTGCGAGTTCGGCGAGAGCGCCGGCAAGAAGCCCGCCGGCGTCAGCGAGGGCGACCAGGCGAAGTACCTGCTCGAGGCCATGAACTGCATGGAGCAGGACCGCTATCTCCAGGTGGCCTTCTGGTACAACAACCGCGACCTCTCGCGCGACGGCAAGATGGCCAACATGTACGGCCTGCGCCGCGCCGACGGCAGCGAGCGCCCGGCCTACGACGCCTTCCGCACGTGGAACGGCGGCGGCGGGCGCTCCTCGGGCGCGTGCGGCGACTTCAGCGGACCCGAGGTCCGCATCCTCGCGCCCGAGCCCAACGCCGTCGTGCCGCCCAACTCGCCGCTGTACATCCGCGCGCAGTCCGGCGCCGGCGACCTGAGCCGCATCCGCTTCCGCGTGCCGAACACGCAGTTCGCCGAGCTGCGCTCGCTGGCCCCTGAGCCGAACGGCGCGGGCGAGATCACGTGGGAGGAGGCCGCGCGCCTGCCCGCCGGCGACTACACCCTCGAGGTCGTGGCCTTCGACGAGCTGGGCAACGCCGGCCCGCCGCAGACGCTGCCCTTCAAGAAGGTCGACGCGACCGCGCCGTTCGGCGGCCTGCAGGCGGTCACCTTCCCGAACGCCCGCTTCACCGGCCGCGGGCGGACCCGCACGCTGCGCGGCGGCTCGCCCCCGGGCATCCTCGGCGGCGCGCTGCGGGTCGAGTGGCTGAAGAAGAAGGGCCGGCGCTGGGTCCGCTACCACGCGAAGACGGTCATCGCGCGCCGCCCGTACATCTTCCGCCAGCGCCTGCGCTCGAACGGCCTGTGGCGCGTGCGGCTGGTCTTCCTCGGAAAGCCCCCGCACCGGCGCACCTTCTCGTGCTGGATCCAGTTCAAGACCTCGAGCAAGCGGACCCGCCAGGTCTGCCCTCGCGGCGCCGTTCGCCTGTAGCCGCGTGACGCGGGTCCACTTGGCGTGTCTTACGCTCAAGTGGTAGTTCGCGCCGCCGATCTCTCCTCCGTGCTTCGTCGATCCCTGAGACTCCTCTGCGCGCTGACCGCGCTCGTGGCGCTCGGCGTCCCCGCCTCGGCCGGCGCGGCCGAGATCGGCCTGAACATGAACGGCGGCGCCGCCGCGGCGACCGACGACAACTGGGCCATGCTCGACGACACGCGGCCCGGCTGGGCGCGCCACTTCGTCGTCTGGAACGGCCAGCGCGCGACCGACGGCGGCTACGACGCCATCGTGCGAGAGGAGCAGCGGCGCGGCATCAAGACCCTCTTCGTCGTGACCGGCGTCAACGGCGCCCGCGCGGAGGCCGGCGCCTACGCCGCGTTCGTCGGCAGCCTGGCCGCCCGCTACAAGGGCCAGGTCGACGCCTACGAGATCTGGAACGAGGCCGACGAGCCGCACTTCTGGCCCGGCGGGCCCGACCCCGCCGCCTACGTCGCGCTGCTCAAGGCCTCGCACGCGACGATCAAGCGCGCCGACCCGGCCGCGAAGGTCGTCTTCGCGCCGCTGACCGGGAACAACTTCGACTTCGTCGCCGCCGCCTACGCGCAGGGCGCCAAGGACCACTTCGACGCGATGGCCGTCCACACCGACACCGCCTGCTCGGTGGCCGGGCCGTCCGAGTACTACCGCGACGGGGACCGCCTCGCCCGCTTCGTCTTCCTCGGCTACCGGACGGTGCGCGAGGTGATGCTCGCCCACGGCGACGACAAGCCGATCTGGATGACGGAGTTCGGCTGGTCGACGACGCAGCGCATGTGCGACCGCGGCCGCTGGGCCGGGCAGAAGGACGCCGGCGTGCCCGAGGCCGTGCAGGCCCAGTTCCTGCGCGAGGCCTACCACTGCATGAAGGAGGACCCGTACCTCGAGGTCGCGATGTGGTTCAACTCGCGCGACCTGCGGGGCGACGGCTCCGAGCTCGACTCCTACGGCCTGCGCCGCGCCGACGGCAGCCGCCGGCCCGCCTACGACGCCTTCAAGGACGTCGTCCGCGGCGTGGACAAGGTCAACGGCCCGTGCGGCGACTTCGTCGCCCCGACGGTGAACGTCGCGCACCCGCCGCCGAACTTCATGTTCGGCGACCGCGACCGGCTCTACATGCGCGCGTCGTCGCCCGACAACGACGTCAAGCGGATCACCTTCGCGTACAAGACGCCGAGCGGCGAGCTGCAGAACCTCAGCCACCACGCCAACGAGAACGGGCTGCCGCTCGACTTCTCCCGCGGCCTGCCGAGCTTCCGCTGGTTCGGCGCGCTCAAGCTGCCGTTCGGCGAGCACACGATCGTCGTCCTCGCGCGCGACACGCACGACAACGAGACGCGCGTGGAGATCTCGGTGCGGAAGGTCAACCCGCGGACGCTGTCGCCGCAGCGCGCGGTCGTCGAGTCGCTGTCGGTGAGCGGGCGCGGCATGCGCCGCGCGATCCGCGGCAAGGTCACCTCCGGCCTCCCGTTCGCGATCTCGGGCCGCGTCCGCGTCGAGTGGCAGACGCGGCGCATGGGCCGCTGGAAGAAGGTCCACGGCGGCTCGCGCAACGCGCACCGTCCCTTCTCCTTCCACCAGACGCTGAAGTACGCCGGGCGCTGGCGGGTGCGGGTCGTCTACGACGGCACGCGGCCCTACCGCAGGACGCGCAGCTGCTGGGTGTACTTCTCGACGTCGAGCGCGAAGACGCGCGGCGCCTGCGCCCGCGGCCTGCGGGCCGCCCGGCGCGGCTAGCCGAGCGCGGCCGCGGCCACCGCGAGCGCGATCCGCGCCCGCGGCTCGAGCGACGCGGTCTGGACGAACTCGTGGGGCGCGTGCGCGCCGCCGCCGCGCGGCCCGAGCCCGTCGACGGTGAGCGGGATCGCGGTGGCCAGGTGGCTCGCGTCGCTGGCGCCTCCGCGCGCGCCGGCGTGGAGCGGCGCTCCGAGCAGCTCGGCCGCGCGAGCGAGCATCGCCGCCGCGTCCTGTCGTGAATCCATGCCCGGCCAGCGCCGCAGCAGCTCGGCGTCGAGGTGCGCCTCCCCCATGCGCTCCGGCACCGCGGCGATCACGCGGCCGAACGCGGCGCTCGTGTCCGCGCGCAGGTCGGAGATCAGCTCGCCCTTGCCGGGGACGACGTTGAACGCGTCGCCCGAGCGGAAGATCGTCGGCACCGCCGTCAGCGCGTCGGGTCCCTTGGGGTCGTGCGTCGCGGCGATCGCCTTCGCCGCCTCGGCCAGGGCGAGCAGCGCGCTGACGCCCTTGTCGGGCGCCGAGCCGGAGTGCGCCTCGCGGCCGTAGGCGCGGACGCGCAGCGTCCCCGCCGCCTTGCGCCTGACGACGACCGCCTCCTCCCCGTCCGGGCCGAGCTGGCCCGCCTCGAAGCACAGGCAGGCGTCGTAGCCCGCGAAGCGATCGGTGTGCGCGAAGGGGACGAGCCGCCACTCCTCGTCGTTGACGAGCAGCAGCGCGACCTCGGCGAACGACGGCGCGCCCTCGCCCTCGGCGAGCGCGCGCAGCACGCCGGCGGCGAGCACGTCGCCGCCCTTCATGTCGACGCTGCCCGAGCCGACGAGCTTCTCGCCGTCGTCGCGCAGCGCCTGGTGGTCCTCGTGCGGGATGACCGTGTCGAGGTGGCCGAGCAGCACGATGCGCCGCTCCCCGTCGCCGCGGACGCGGGCGACGAAGTCGTCGGCGTGGCCGGGCGTCGAGCACGGGACGCGCTCGACCTCCGCGGTGTCGGGCAGCAGCGTGCGGACCACCGCGATCGCCGCCTCGGCGCCGGCGACGTCGCCCGAGGGCGAGGAGACGCCGACGAGCCGCGCGAGCTGCTCGGGCGCCGCCGCCGCGATCCGTCCCGCCTGCCCGGCGATCCAGTCCGCTGTCACTTTCCGCTCGCCCGACGCACCTTGTCGGGCTCACGGTAGATGCTCTCGTACGTCGGCGGCGGGACGTCGAAGCCGAGCATGTCGAGGTAGCCGCTGGTCTCCAGCGAGACGAGGTCGTGCTCCTTCGGCCGCCGCGGCCCGCCCTGCGGGTCCGGGAACCCGCCGTCGTCGCCGCCGGTCGAGCACGGGTTCGACGCGACGCGCGCCGGGTCGGGCAGCTCGGGCGGCTCCATGGTGGGCCGCCGCCACTCCATCTCACGCCCGATGTTGTACGCGTAGCGGTGGCGCTTGTTGAGGTAGCCGAGCCCGAACTTGTAGGCCATGAGCTTGAGGATCGACTCGAAGCCGAGCGTGGCGTGGCTGACCTTGCCGGGCCGCACGAACGGGCTGACGGTGATGGCCGGGATGCGGAAGCCCATCTGCGCCCAGTCCTCGTTCGGGTCGGCGCGGTTCTGCCGGTCGTCGGGGACGCGCGGCGGCGGGACGTGGTCGAAGAAGCCGCCCCACTCGTCGTAGACGACGAAGAGGGCGCCGCGCCGGTACTGCGGCGACTCCATGAACGCGTGCACGACGTCGGACATGAACGCCTGGCCGAGGCGTATGTCGCCGTGCGGGTGGTCGTCGGCGCTGACGCCGTTGCCCCCGCCGCCGTCGCGGAACGGCGGGTCGACGAAGGAGATGTTCGGCAGCGTCCCGCTCGCGCAGCGGGCGTAGTACTCCTGCACGTTGCCCGTCCACTGCAGGCCGCGGGCGCCGTAGAGCGCCGACACCGGCAGGTCGGACTGGAAGTACCGCGCGCTGATCCCCTTCGACATCGCGCGGTCGAAGATCGTCTCCCACTTGTGGCCCTGCTCGGCGACCGGGAGGTAGTTCGTCTTGAAGCCGCCGCCCTGGGCCGCCCACATGTAGTGGCGGTTCGGGTAGGTCGAGGCGAGGATCGAGCAGAAGAACCGGTCGTGCGTCATGTACGCCTTGCTCGCCGGCGCCATGAACGGCAGGTCCTCCTCGAGGTAGTAGCCGATCGCGAACTCGTCGCTGCCCGTGCCGTCCTCGTTGCCGCTGACGAAGCGGTCGTTGCGCCCGCCGTTGAACTGCCAGCGCCCGCCGTCCCACCCGTGGTCGGGGTCGGGGTGCTCGCAGCCCTGGAAGTCGGGCGTGAGGCGGTAGGTCGGCTTGAGGTTGCCGTCCTTGTCGGGGTACTGGAGGCCGGCGTTGCGCGCGTCGGTGTCGTCGCGCCAGCCGAGGTAGTGGTCGAACGACCGGTTCTCCATCATCAGCACGACGAAGGTGTCGATCGGCAGGTCGCGCGGCGCGGGCAGCTTCGTGCGCTGCCGCCTGGCGGCCTCGGCCACGAGCTGCTCGGTGGGCAGCACGCTGCCGAGCGAGAGGCCGCCGGCGGCCGCGGCGGTGCGCGTCAGGAACTCGCGGCGGCGCAGGCCCTCGCCGGGGGCGGCGTCGTCGAGCGCGTCGAGGGCGTCGGGGTTCGCGAGCTCGCCGGCGCCCCGCTCCCTCAGCCTCGCCGCCTCCGACCAGTCGCCGCGCCGCTTGGCCGCGGAGGGGTCTCGCCCGTTCGGGTCCGTCATGGCTCGATGACCTCCTCGCAGTCGAACACGCCGTCCTCCTCCGCGTCCACGACGGCGACGTCGTTGCCCGGGCCGCAGTTGATGGTGTCGGCCTCGCCGTCGCGGGCCTCGATCCGGTCGTCGCCCTCGCCGCCGTAGCGATCCTCGGGCCGGCGGCCGGGCGCGTCGCGCTCGTTGGGGCGGATGCCGAAGACGTCCTCCCCCGGGCCGCCGAGCAGGTGGTCGTTCCCCGCGCCGCCCTCGAGGGCGTCGTCGCCCGCGCCGCCGTCCAGCTGGTCGTCGCCGCCGTCGCCCAGCAGCTCGTCGCTCCCCGGCCCGCCCTCGAGGCCGTCCGCCGCGCCGAAGCCGAACAACAGGTCGTCGCCCTCGCCGCCCTCGATCTCGTCCCCCGCCGCGCCGCCGTTGAGGCGGTCGTCGCCGGCGTTGCCCGCCACGAAGTCGGTGCCGCCCGTGCCGAAGAGGTGGTCGGCGTCGGCGCCGCCGTGCAGCGAATCCCTGCCCCGGCCTCCGTTGAGGCGATCCGCGCCGGCGCCTCCGTAGACGCGGTCGCGCCCGCCGTGCGCGAAGACCTGGTCGTTGCCGCCGCGGGCGCGGATGCGGTCGGCGCCGCGGAAGCCGAGGATGCGGTCGGCGCGCGCCGTGCCGCTGATGCGGTCCGCGCCGCGGGTGCCGCTGATGCGCTTCGCCAGTGCGGGCGTGGCGGCAAGCAGCGTCAGCAGCGCGACGGCCGCGAGCATCCGGCGGAGCATCGCGGCGGAAGATACGCCCGCGTACGCTTCCGCGCGTCAATGGATCGTGAAGAACGGGAGCTTCTCGCGCCGCTGCTCCAGCCAGGGGCCCGCAAGGCGCTGCACGACGCCGGCGACGGCGTGCTGTCGGTGCTCGACGACGGCGCCGAGTCGCCCGGCGCGGCGGGCGCGAGCCGCTTCGAGGGCGTGTACGGGCCGGTGTACGACCGCGTCATCCAGAGCGACGCGCTGCGGCGCCTCGCGCCGCTCGCCTACGGGCCCGCCGGTCCCCTCCCCAACCTCGACGGGTTCTGCCGCCGCGTCGCGGACGCGACGACCGCGAAGGGCGACACGCTTCCCGTCCTGCTCGACGTCCCGTGCGGCGGCGGGACGCTGCTGCCGCGCCTGCGCGAGCAGGGGTTCGCGGGCGTGCTGATCGAGAGCGACCTCGGCGCCGCGATGCTGCGCCGCGCCGCGCGCCTGCGCGACCGGCTCGCCGACGGCGCGACCGTCCTGCTGCGCGCCGACGCCCAGGCGCTGCCGTTCGACGACGCGACGATCGACGGCGCGGTCAGCCTCAACGGGCTGCACTGCATGCCCGACCCGCGCGCGTTCGTCGACGAGCTCGCGCGCGTGGTGCGCCCGGGCGGGCGGCTCTTCCTCA
Organism: Solirubrobacteraceae bacterium; assembly: GCA_036388715.1. Lineage (GTDB taxonomy): Bacteria > Actinomycetota > Thermoleophilia > Solirubrobacterales > Solirubrobacteraceae > CADCVT01. The sequence continues at coordinate 12,608 of DASVRH010000238.1, forward strand.
TCACGCTCGTCAGCGGCGGCACGCGCCGGG
>DASVRH010000239.1:0-2458 GCA_036388715.1 Solirubrobacteraceae bacterium
CCTGGGCGGCGACGGTCGCGATCGCGTGGACTACGAAGGTGCGCTCGTGGTCACGCTCGACGGCGTCGACGACGACGGCGGGCCGGGCGAGAACGACCACCTCGAGGGGATCGAGGACGTGAGGGGCAGCGGCTCTCCGGACGGCCCGGACCAGAGCATCGTCGGCGACGACCTCGAGAACTCGCTGACCATGGCCGGTGGGGAGCACGGCCTGGTGGACGGTCGCGGAGGCGACGACCGGATCGGCTTCGCCCGCAACCTGCTCGGCGGGGACGGCGACGACGCGATCGAGCTTTCGCCCATCACGGGCGCCCGGGCCGAGGGCGGCAACGGCGCCGACCGGATCACCGGCCAGGAGCTCGGCCGGAGCTGCCACGACGGCGGCTGCGTCGACGTCTTCCACGCCTACGACGTGGACGCCGGCCCCGGCGACGACACGATCCGCGTGGCCATGACGGAGTACGCGGACGCCGTGCCGGACGCCATCGTCTGCGGCGACGGCTGGGACGTCGTCGAGGCCGACCACGAGGACGTGGTGGCGCTCGACTGCGAAGTCGTCGAGCGGCGCTGAGGCCCGTAGCATCCGTGGCCGGATGCTCGGCCGCCTCCTCCCCAACGGCTGGCGCGACCTCGCCCGCCAGATCCTCCTCTTCTGCGGCGCGTACTGGCTCTACCGGCTCGTGCGCGGGCAGGTCGACGGGCGAGCGGCCACCGCGTTCGACAACGCGCGCGAGCTGATCGGGATCGAGCGCTCGCTCGGCCTGTTCGTCGAGCCCGCCGTGCACGCCTGGGCCGAGGCGGTCGAGCCGCTGGCCGACCTCGCCAGCTGGATGTACGTGAACTCGCACTTCACGGTCACGGTGCTGACGCTCGCCTTCATCTACCTGCGCCGCAACGAGAGCTTCTACTTCGTGCGCAACATGTTCATGATCGCGATGGGCGTCGCGCTGCTCGGCTACGTGGCGTTCCCGACCGCGCCGCCGCGCTTCATGCCCGAGTGGGGCTTCAGCGACTCCGTCGCCGACTTCACCGGGGTGACCTCGGACTCCGCGTCCGCCGACCTGCTCTTCAACCCGTTCGCGGCGGTGCCCTCGATGCACGTCGCCTTCGCGCTGATGCTGGCGATGTCGATGTCGCGGATCGTGCGCTCGCGCCCGGCGCGCATCGCGTGGTGGGTCTATCCCGCGGTCGTCTCGTTCGTCGTCGTGGCGACCGCCAACCACTGGTGGCTGGACGCGGTGCTCGGCGCGCTCACCGCGCTGCTCTCCGCGTGGGGGGCGCGGCAGCTGGCCGGCGCGCGCCCGCAGGTGTGGGCGCTGCAGCCCGCCTAGACTCGCCCGCCATGTCCTCACCGAGGCAGAAGCCGTCCGTCGCGGCGCGGGAGTACCAGGCGGTCATGACCAACCGGCTGATCGACTCGCGCCTGACGCCGAACGCGATCAGCCTCACCGGTTTCGCGCTGTGCGTGCTGGCGGCCGTGCTGGTGTGGCAGGACGAGTACCTGCTCGGCGGCATCGCGTTCGTCGTCGGCTCGGTGTGCGACGCGCTCGACGGCCGGTACGCGCGCGCCTCCGGCAAGGGCAGCCCGTTCGGGGCGTTCCTGGACTCGACGCTCGACCGCCTGGAGGAGGGCGTCGTGCTGACCGCGGTGGCGGCGAACTTCTCCGCGGCCGGCGACGACGTCGCCGTCGCGGTCGTGGTCGTCGCGGTGCTCGCGTCGCTGATGGTGAGCTACACCCGGGCCCGCGCAGAGGCGCTCGGCGTCGAGTGCAAGGTGGGCATCGCCGACCGCGCCGTGCGCGTCGTGATCCTGTCGGCCGGGCTGATCCTCTTCGGGTTGGACCTGGACGTGCTGGAGGCGGCCGTCTACCTTCTTGCCGGCCTGTCGGTCATCACCGTCGGGCAGCGGATCTGGCACGTGCGAAGCCAGCTCGTCCGGCCCGCCGTGTAACAGGCGCCCGCCGCCGGGGCTACTTCCCCCGGACTTCTTAGACCTTCATGAGCGAGGAATCTTCTTGAGCACCACCAACGGATCGTCCCGCTATCAGCAGGACAAGGTCCGCGTCGCCATCATCGGCGTGGGCAACTGCGCGAACTCGTTCGTGCAGGGCGTCCACCACTACCGCGACGCCAACCCTGACGAGGCCGTCCCCGGCCTCATGCACATCGACCTCGGCGGCTACCACGTCGGCGACATCGAGTTCTCGGCCGCGTTCGACATCGACGCGGACAAGGTCGGCAAGGACCTGAGCGAGGCCATCTGGGCCGGCCAGAACAACACGATCAAGTTCACCGAGAAGGACGTCCCGAACCTCGGCGTCCCCGTGCACCGCGGGATGACCCACGACGGCCTCGGCAAGTACCTCAAGCAGAAGATCACCAAGGCGCCCGGCGAGACCGCCGACATCGTCAAGATCCTGCGCGACACGAAGACCGACGTTGTCGTGTCGTACCTGCC
>DASVRH010000240.1:0-10443 GCA_036388715.1 Solirubrobacteraceae bacterium
CAGCTGCCGGGCGCGGCGTCGATCGCGAAGGCGTGGACGTCGGACGGCGGTCGGAACGCCACCGCGACGGCGATCCAGCTCCACGGCGGGATCGGCTTCACGTGGGAGGCCGACGTGCACTGGCTGTTCAAGCGCGCGCAGCTCGACGCCGCCTTCCTCGGCGGAGGAGGCACCCACCGCGCCCGCGTCGCCGCGCTGGCGGCGCAGGATCGCGCGCGAGTGGCGGCGTAGCACGCGAAGCGGGCCGCTCGGCGACGCCGAGCGGCCCGTGTTCGCCGCGCGAGGCGCGCGGGGAGGGATCACTTCCGGAGCGTCACGACGTGCTTCGCGGCGGCGCCGGGCGCCGAGAGCGTGATCGTCGCCCGGGCCGAGCGGCGGCGCTTGAGGGCCTTGCGGATCTTCGCCGCGTTGCCCTTCGAGAAGCGCAGGCGCAGCGTGACCTTCTGGCCGGCGGCGACCTGCTTGCGGGCGACCTTCGACTTGATCGACTTCCCGCCGGCCTTGACGAGCGCGACCGCCTCGCAGGTGCCGGCGACGGTGGCGGTGCAGCCGACGGTCAGCGTCCCGCGGAAGCGCTGCCTGCGCTTGCCCGACGGGGTGATGACGTTCGCCGGGCCGCCCTGCTGCTGACCGTTCTGCTGCTGGCCGGTGTTCGTGTCGTTGCCGGGACCCTGCTGCTGCTCCTCGGGCCCCGTCGCGACGAACCGTGCCGTGGCGGGCTCGGCCGGACCCCAGTCCGGGCTCGACGCGCCCGGCGCGATCACGACCGAGGAGCCGTCCGTGGCGCAGCCGCCCGCGTCGAGCGACGTGAAGCGCAGCACCTCGACGCCCTTGCTCGACGCGAAGGCGACCGACGAGCCGTCGGGCGACCACGACGGGTCGGCGTAGCTCTCGTCGGTGTCGTTGTCGCCGGAGGCGCACGCCATCGTCGGCTCGCCGCCGCTCGGCCCGCCGCTCCAGAACGCGATCTGCGTGTTCTCGCCGTAGCCCCAGATCGCGGCGAAGCGGTCGCCGCCGCGGCTCAGCTCACCGTCGCTGACGAACTCGCCCGAGTCGTCCTTGCTGAACCACGTCGAGTAGTTGTAGTCGCCGCCGTCGAGCGTGTCGACGTTGACCTGCTTCAACGCCCCGCCGAACACGAGCGCGTGGTCGTTGTCGATCCACTCGGCCTGCGAGACCCCGAACTGGTTGCCGTAGGTCTCGATCGGCGTCGCGTCGGGAGCCGCGTCGGCGTGCGTGTAGAAGGTCGAGCGCTGCGTGCCGCACGTGGAGGCCGGCGGGCAGAGCGCCTCGACGTAGGAGTACGCGATCCTCGAGCCGTCGGGTGAGAGGGACAGCCCGACGGGCTCGCCCGCGAAGTAGCCGCCGTTGGAGGCCTTGACGCCCTTCGGCGTCGTGATCGTGCGCAGCACGCGGCCGTCCTTGGCCATGACGACGATCTCGCCGACGCCGTTGACCGCGGCGATCGTGCCGTCGTCGGCCTGGGTCGGGGAGTGCCACTCGCCCCCGTCGGTCAGCTGCACCTTGCCGGAGCCGTCGGGCTGCGACACCGCCACGTTGCCGCCGTCGAGGAAGACGATGCCGTCGGCGCTCGCGGCGGGCGCGAGACACGCCGCGGCAAGGCCGGCGAGAAGAGTTGTACGGAGCGCGTTCTTGATCATGGCGCCGACCGTAAGAGCGCCCCGGAGGCCCCGCGTCAGGGGAACCCCTAAATTGCGCGGGTGGCCCCCGCCCTGCGCCCGCCCCGCCTCGCGCCCGCGCTGCGCGAGAGCGCGCGCGTCAGCCCGCTCGAGCTGTTCTTCGACCTCGTCTTCGTGCTCGCGCTCACGCAGTGCACGGCGCTGATGGCCGAGCAGCCGACGTGGGAGGGCGTCGCGAAGGCGCTGCTGATCCTCACGCTGCTGTGGTGGTCGTGGAGCGGCTACGCGTGGCTGACGAGCGTGCTCGACCCCGAGGAGACCTCGGTCCGCCTCGTCATCTTCGTCGCGATGGCGGCGTTCCTCGTCGTCGCCCTGTGCGTGCCCGAGGCCTTCGACAGCTCGGCCGCGCTGTTCGCGGGCGGGTACGCCGTCGTGCGAACCGCCCACATCGGCCTCTTCGTCCTCGCCAGCCGCGAGGACCCGCAGCTGCGCAGCAGCGTCATCGGCCTCGCGATGAGCACGGCGGTGTCGGTCGGGCTGCTGTTCGCGGCGTCGGCGTTCGACGACACGACGCAGGGCGCGATCTGGGCCGTCGCGATCCTGCTCGACCTCGGCGGCCCGTACTTCTTCGGCGTCGAGGGCTGGCGCATGATGCCCGCGCACTTCGCCGAGCGCTTCGGCCTGATCGTGATCATCGCGCTCGGCGAGTCGATCGTCGCGATCGGCGCCGGCGTCACCGGCGACGTCGACGCGGGCATCGTCGCCGCGGCGGTGCTCGGCACCGTGGTCGCCGCCGCGCTGTGGTGGCTGTACTTCGACGTCGTCGCGCTCGTCGCCGAGCGCCGGCTGGCCAACGCCGAGCCGGGCCGCGAGCAGAACTCGATCGGCCGCGACTCCTACGGCTACCTGCACCTGCCGATGGTCGCCGGCATCGTGCTGATCGCGCTCGGGATGAAGAAGACGCTCGGCCACGTCTCCGACCCGCTGAAGGACGTCCCGGCCGCGGCCATGCTCGGCGGCGCGTCCCTGTACCTGCTCGCCCACGTCGCGTTCCGCTGGCGCAACATCCACACGCTCAACCGCCAGCGCCTCGCGGTGGGGATCGTGCTGCTCGCGCTCATCCCGCTGGCGGTGGAGATCGCCGCGCTCACGACGCTCGCCGTCCTCGCCGCGATCCTCGCCGCGCTGATCGCGTACGAGGCGGTCCGGTTCTCCGAGGCGCGCGCGCGACTTCGCCACCGGCTGTTGCACGGGATCCACGACTAATGTCCCGCTCCTCATGAAGCTCTACATCTGCTGGGGCACGTTCCCCTCACCGCGGCCGGGCGGGCACCCGTGCCGCAACGCGTACAACGCCGTGACCGAGGCGGGTCACGAGCCGGAGGTGGTCAGGTCCTACGGGCTGACCCTCCTCCCCGACAAGCCGTTCAACCAGACCGCGGGGCGCAAGCGGGCCAAGGAGCTGACCGGGGACTCGACGGTGCCCGTGCTCGAGCTCGACGACGGCACCGCAATCGCGGGCTCGCAGAAGATCGTCGAGTGGGCGCGGGCGAACCCCGCGAAGGCGACGGCCTGAGCCCTACGCGGCGAGCGCGCCGGCGAGGTCGTTGCGCGAGGAGATGTTGAGCTTGCGGTAGGCGCTCGAGAGGTGCGTCTCGACCGTCTTCTGCGTGAGGAAGAGCGTCTGCGCGATCTCGCGGTTGGACGCGCCGCCGACGGCGAGGTCGACGACGCGCCGCTCGGAGGCGGTCAGCGCCTCCGGGCCGTCGAGCCGCTCGCGCTTGGGGCGGGCGCCGGCCGCCGTCAGCTCCTCCCGGCCGCGCTCGACCAGCGCCGCGGCGCCCGCGGCGCTGGCGCGGTCGACCCCGACCCGCAGCAGCTCTCGCGCGTCGATCCGCTTCCCGGCCCGGCGCACCGCGGCACCGAGCTCGATCTCCGCGCGCGCGAGCTCCACGGGCGCGTCCGCCTCCCGCAGCAGCCCGACCGCCTCCTCCAGCCCGGCGACGTGGGCATCGCCCGCGAGGCACAGCGCGCGGATCGTCGTCGCATGGCCGACGACGCGGTCGGCGCCGGCGTCCCGCGCGCGGGCGATCTCCTCCTCGGCCAGCGCCGACGCGGCGTCCCGGTCGCCGAGCGCCAAGTGGCACTGCGCGGCGGTCGTCCGCCACGAGAACGCGCCCGGCATCGGCTCGTTCGGCGCCACCAGCTCGGCGCACGCGCGCAGCTCGTCGAGCGCCTCGGCCGGCCTCCCCAGCGCGAGCTGGGTCACGCCGCGGCCGTGCAGCATCCACGCGAAGGGAAGCCGCGGGGGGAACTCCCGCGGCCCGCGGGTCCGGATCAGCTCGTCGGCCTCCTCGGCCAGGCCGCGCGCGCAGAGGCAGTGGGCGGCGTTCGCGATCAGCCACGCCCTCGTGCCCGGCGCCTCGTGCCCGCCCATGAGCTGGAGGAACGTCCGGACGTCGGCCTCGGCGCCCGCCAGGTCGCCCGCGTAGCTGAGGACCATCGCCCGCATCGCGCACGCCCAGATCACGTTGCGGTCGCTGCCGGTCCGAGTCGCCTCGGCCAGCGCCACCTCGAGCAGCGGCAGCAGCTCCTTCCGGCGCTCGGAGAGCAGCACGGCGTGCGTCGCGCCGCCGACGACGCCGCTCGTCCCGGCCGCGAACAGCCGCGGATCGGCGAGCGCGCCCAGGCCCATGGCCGCGCCGCGCTCGACGTCGCGTCCCGACAGGGCGAGCCGGTGCGCGACCGCCGCCGCGAGCATCGGATGCAGCTCCTCGCCGGCCAGCGCCCGCTCGACGTGCTCGTCGAGCCTGCGGCGGTGCTCGTCCATCGTCGTCCCGGAGTCCATCGCGGCGGCCTCGAACACCTCGGCCTCCAGCTCGAGCCGGGCGACGTCGGGCAGGTCGGCCTCGGCGAGCGTCGCCTCGGCCACCTCGACCGCGACGTCGTCCTCGCCGCTGGCGATCAGCTGATGGGCCAGCTCGAGCGCGAGCTGCCACCGGCGCTCCGGGCGCGGCGTCTCGCGCATCGCCAGCCGGAAGTCCTCGACGGCCCCGGGGCGGTGGGCCTGCAGCTCGGCGCGGGCGAGCGCGACACGCACTTCGGTCGCCAGCTCGGCGTCGACCTCCTCGGCGAGCGCGCGCACGAGCAGCCCGAGCGCCGTCTCCGGCGCGCCGCGGCGGACGGCGAGGCGCCCGGCGTCGAGCAGCGTCCGGGCCAGGTCGTCGCCGGCCATCGGCCCGTCCGCGTAGCCGGGCGGCAGGCGCGCGAGGTGCGCGGCGGCCCGCTCGAGGTCCTCGCCCGCGTCGAGCAGCGCCTGCGCCGCGCGGGCGTGCAGGTCCACCCGCTGCGCGGGCTCGATCCGGTCGGCCACCGCGGCGCGCAGGATCGGGTGGACGAAGTCGAGCGGCTCCCCCGCCTCGAGCAGGCCGGCGCGGGCGAGGGCGTCGGCCCCGCGGCGCACCTCGGTCAGCTCCAGCCGCGCGACCGCGGCGGCGAGCGTGGTCGGCGTCTCGCCATCGAGGACGGCGACCGCGCGCGCGACGTCGGCCGCCGTGTCGCCGAGCGCCTGGAGCCGGCGGCCGACGGACCGGGCGATGCGGTCCGGACCGAGCTCGGCCAGCTGGCGGGCCTCGCGCTCGGTCGGCCCGATCTCCTGCTCGCGCGCCGTGCGCAGCAGCTCCCGGAGGAAGAACGGGTTGCCGCCGGTGACGTGCAGCGCGGAGGCGACGAACGGCCAGTCGGGCTCGGCGCCGAACTCGGTCGCGACGAGCGCCCGCACCGCGGAGGCGCTCAGCGGCCGCGGCCGGGCGACGCTGGCGAGCGGGTCCTCGGCCAGCTCGTCGAGCGCGGCGAGGACGTCCTCCGGCGCCTCCGGCCGCGCGCCGACGGCGACCGCGACGGGGAGATCCTCGGCGCGCCGGACGAGGTAGGCGAGCCAGCGCAGCGAGGCCGCGTCAGCCCAGTGGGCGTCGTCGACGACGAGCAGGAGCGGTCGCTCGTCGGCGAGGTTCACGGTGAACCAGTGCAGGCCGTGCAGGGCGCGCATCCCGGCCTGGCCGTCGTCCTCGTCCGCCGGCGCGGCGCCGAGCACCGTCAGCGCGTGGGCGGCGGCGCCGCTCGTCAGGGCGTCGCGCCGCCCGGGGTCGGCGGTCGCGAGCACCGGCTCGAGCAGCTGGCGCACCACGCCGTAACCGAAGCCCTGCTCGACCTGGCCGCCGCGCGCGGTGAGCACGAGCAGGCCCTCGTCCTTCGCGTGGTCGCGCAGCGCGCGCAGGACGCTCGTCTTCCCCGCCCCCGCCGTTCCCTCGACGAGCAGCAGCGCCCCCTGGCCGGCCTGCGCGCGCTCGACGATCGCCTTCCCCTGTCCCAGCTCGTCCTCGCGCTCCAGCAGCACGAGGGGATACTAAGCGCGGGCGGACGCGCCTGACCATGACTCAGTGGCGGACGCGCCGCCGCAGCGTCGCGCCCGCGAGCAGCAGCACGAGCCCGGCGCCGGCGACGCCGGCGAGGTTCAGGCCGGTGAAGGCGAGCGTGCCGCCGTCGTCGCTCGAGGAGCCGGAGGTGCCGGCAGCGCGGCGCGACGTCGCCCCACCGGCGGAGCGGCGCCGGGCGGCGCGGCGGCGCCGTGCGGAGGACCGGCGCCCGTCCTCCGCGGGGCCGGGAGCGGGGTCGGCGTCCGTCCGGCCGAGGCAGTCGGTGACGCCGAAGTGCGGGAAGTCGCCGATGAGCTGCTGCCCCGGCGGCACCAGCGGCGTGCGCCGGTCGACCACCTCCCCGCAGTCCGGCGTCTCGCGCACGGGCAGCCGCAGCACGAGCCGCCTGACCTCCACGCGGTAGGGCGCGTTCGACGGCCGCGCGTAGGGCGCGTCGTTGCCGACGAGCTCGAGCCGCGGAACGTGCCCGGGGGCGAAGCGGTAGGCGTTGGGATGCAGCTGGAAGACCTCCGTCCCGTCGCCGCTCGGCCGGTAGAGCCCCCGGGCCACGAGGATCTGGGCCCCGCCGTCGGGCGCGACGTCCCAGAGCCGGGCCGCGAACTGCGCGGTGTCGCGGTCGCCGTCGAGCGTGATCTCGGCCTCGACCGTCGGCGCGCCGAGCAGCGTGAACCCCTCGCCCTTCACCTCGGGCAGCCGGTAGGACGCCGTGCCCGGCGCGTCGTCGGAGCGCGTCGCCGCGCACGCATCGCCGCCGCCCGTCGCCGGGTCGATCGCCGCCGCGACGGTGGGATCCCCACCGGCGGGGAGGACCGTCTGCGCCTGCTCGGCCAGGAACGTGACCTCGCCCTGCGCGAGCGCCTCGAACGCGTAGGCCGCGAAGGGGCCGCCGGAAGGCGCTTCTCGCGGGCACGTCTGCGTGAGGGCCGTGACGCCCGAGGGCGGCGACGGCGCGCGGCGGGCCACGTGCGCGTCGAGCCAGCCGTGGACGTCGTCGAGGAGGCGCTGGCGGTCGGCGGGCTTGTTCGACGCGCGCTGGTGGCCGAAGTCGCCGAGCAGCAGCGACAGCGCGACGTCGGGGTGGTCGCGCCGCGTCCGGTTGGCGAAGCGCGTCACCTCGTCGACGGGGAACAGGTCGTCGGTGAAGCCGCTGGCGATGAAGAGCGGCGCGGGCGGGGTCGAGGCGTCGATGTGGAACGGCGAATGAAAGCGCGTGAGGGTGTCGACGATCGAGCGCGCGAGCGGGTCGGTGTACGGCGGGCCGGCCGAGGCGCGCGCGACCCACGACGTGACGTCGGCCTCGGGGTCTGTCCCCGGCGGCGCGAGGTAGCCCATCGGCCGCCCGGGCACGAACGGCTCGCCCACGGGCTGGCCCGGCCCGATCGCGTTCTGGGCCGCCGCGAAGACCGCGCCCGCCACCGACGCCTTCTCGACGCCGACCGGCGAGACCGAGGCGTCCGGCGGCGCGATGGCGTGCGTCAGCGTCGAGCCGTTCGGCGCGATGGCGTAGATCAGGTCGGTCCACGGGATCACCACCGCCGCGCCGGCGATGGCCAGCGGCACGCCGGCCGGCGAGCGCCACGGCACGAGCGACCCGTCGGGCTGCATGACGCGGTCGCGCAGTGCGGCGAGCATGAGCGACTGCCCTCCGCCGTAGGAGTCGCCGGTGACGCCGATCCGCCCCGCGTCCGCCACCCCCTCGTCGACCAGGCGGCCGGCGAGCTCCTGCGTGTCGCGCGCCTCGTAGCGCACGTCGGCGAGGTGCAGGTAGCCGCGCGCGCACTCCGCCGGGCGCGCGGCGCGCGACTCCGGCGTGCCGCACGACCCCCAGAGGCCGCGCGCGGTGTACGTCAGCACCGCGTAGCCGGCGCGCGCCCAGGCGTAGGCGTTGTCGGTGTACGCCGTCGAGGCCGGGTCGAGGTACTCGTGCTTCGAGTTGCCGAAGCCGTGGATCTCGACGACGAGCGGGAGGCCCGTCGCCCCCTCGGCGGGCAGCGTCACGGAGGTGTCGAGCGGGACGCCGTCCCACGTCTCGACGAGGCCCGAGCACTGGTGGACGCCCTCGCGCGGGCCGCACTCGGAGAGGCCGAGCGGGGCGGCCGCCGCGGTCGCCGGGACCAGGAGCGCCGCGGCGAGCGCGGCGAGGAGAGGGGCGCGCACGGGGGAAGTGTCCCGCTCCGATGGTTAGCCTGCGCCGCGTGCGCATCTCCGCCAAGGCCGACTACGCGCTGCGCGCCGCCGCCGAGCTGGCGACCGCCGACGGCGGTCCCGTCAAGGGCGAGGCGCTCGCGACCAAGCAGCAGATCCCCCCGAAGTTCCTCGAGAACATCCTCGGCGACCTCCGCCACGCCGGCCTGATCCGGAGCCAGCGCGGCGCCGAGGGCGGCTACTGGCTCCAGCGGCCGGCGGAGGAGATCACGCTCGCCGAGATCGTGCGGGCCGTCGAGGGCCCGCTCGCGACCGTCCGCGGCCAGCGCCCCGAGGACGTCGAGTACACCGGCGCGGCCGAGCCGCTCCAGCGCGTGTGGATCGCCGTGCGCCGCAACCTGCGCGAGGTGCTCGAGCAGGTCACGGTGGCCGACCTCGCGGCGGGCCGGCTGCCTACGGCAGTCGAGCGGCTGGCGGACGATCCGGAGTCGTGGGCGAAGCGCTGACCGGCGGGCGCAGCCAGACGATCGCCCCGTCGCGCAGCTCGAGCTGATCGGCCTCGGTCCGCGTCAGCTGGGCGACGACGTGCTCGCCGCCCGACCGCACGAGCTCGACACGCACCTCGAAGCCGAGGTGCACGACGCGCTCGACCATCGCCTCCTCCCCGCCCTCCGTGGGCTCGTCGCTCAGCACGAGGTCGTGCGGGCGCACGAGCCTGCCGTCGACGGAGCTGACCGGGCCGATGAAGCCCATGACGAAGTCGTTGGCCGGGTGGTCGTAGATGTCGCTCGGGGCCCCGACCTGCTCCACGCGCCCGTCGCGCAGCACGACGAGGTTGGACGCGACCTCCATCGCCTCCTCCTGGTCGTGGGTGACGAGCACGGTCGTCACGTGGACCTCGTCGTGCAGCCGCCGCAGCCACGCGCGCAGGTCGGCGCGCACGTTGGCGTCGAGCGCGCCGAACGGCTCGTCGAGGAGCAGGACGCGCGGCTCGATCGCCAGCGCGCGGGCCAGCGCCATGCGCTGCCGCTGGCCGCCGCTGAGCTGCGCGGGGTAGCGGTCGTGGAAGCCGGCGAGCCCGACCAGCTCGAGCAGCTCGTCGACCTTCCGCTTGATCTGGTCCTTCGGCCGTTTGCGGATCGACAGCCCGAACGCGACGTTGTCGCGCACGGTCATGTGCTTGAACGCCGCGTAGTGCTGGAAGACGAAGCCGACGTCGCGCTTCTGCGCGGGCAGGTGCGTCGCCTCCTCCCCGCCGACCTCGACCGTCCCGCCGTCGGGCGACTCGAGCCCGGCGATGACGCGCAGCAGCGTCGACTTGCCTGACCCGGACGGCCCGAGCAGCGCCGTGAGAGAGCCATCGGGCACGTCGATCGAGACGTCGTCGAGGGCGAGGAAGTCGCCGAAGCGCTTCGTCACCGAGTTGACCTTGATCATGTCGTGTCTTCCCTGCGCTTGTTCAGGATGGTCATCGCGGCGAGCGTCCCGAGGGCGATCACCGCCAGCAGCGCCGACGCGGCGTAGGCGCCGGCGAGGTCGAAGTTCTGGAAGCGCTTCTCCACGAGCAGCGTGAGCGTCTCGGTCTCACCCGAGATCTTGCCGCTGACGACGCTGACGGCGCCGAACTCGCCGATCGCCCGCGCCGTCGCGAGCACGACGCCGTAGATCAGCCCCCAGCGGATCGCGGGGAGCGTGATGCGGCGGAAGGTCTGCCAGCCGTTGGCGCCCAGCGTCGCGGCAGCCTGCTCCTGCTCGTCGCCGATCTCGCGCAGGACGGGCGCGACCTCGCGCGCGACGAACGGCAGCGACACGAAGATCGTGGCGAGCACGATGCCCGGCAGCGAGAAGATGACCTGGATCCCCAGGCCGCCGAACCAGCCGTCGACGCCCCACACGAGCAGCAGCGCGAGGCCGACCACGACCGGCGAGACCGCGAACGGCAGGTCGAGGAGCGCGTCGAAGAGGCGCTTGCCCGGGAAGCGGCCGCGCACGAGCGCGATCGCCGCGAGCACGCCGAAGATCGCGTTCAGCGGCACCGCGATGAGCGCCACCTCGAGCGTCAGCCAGAAGGCGGAGATCGCCGCGGGCGTCGTGACCGCGTCGTAGACGGAGCCGACCCCGTGCTCGAACGTCCGGTAGAAGACGACGGCGACCGGGACGACCAGCAGGATCGCCAGGTAGCCGAGCGCCACGAAGCGCAGCGTCAGGCGCGCCATCGCTCG
>DASVRH010000241.1:0-4549 GCA_036388715.1 Solirubrobacteraceae bacterium
ACGGCCGCCGTGTCGTGATCGGCCGCGGCATCCGGTACACGTACCCGCGCGGCGGCAGCTACCGGCTGCGCGTCATCGGCTACGACCGGGCCGGGAACACCACCACCATCACCCGCAACTTCCGCATCGGGTAGACAGCGCGGCATGGCCGTCCGCCGCACGCTCCGCGCCGGGTCGCAGACCTACGAGCTCGGCGCGCGGCCTTGGCTGATGGGCGTGGTCAACGCCAACGCCGACTCGTTCAGCGGCGCCGGCGGCGACGTGGACGGCGCGGACATCGTCGACGTCGGCGGCGAGTCGGCGATCACCGGGCGCCCGGCCGAGGACCCGGCCACGGAGATCGCGCGCGTCGTGCCGGTCATCGAGCGCTTCGCCGCCGCCGGCGGCCCGCTGATCAGCGTCGACACCTACAAGCCGGCGGTGGCCGAGGCGGCGGTGGCGGCCGGCGCGCGGATCGTCAACGACGTCAGCGGGCTGCGCGACCCCGCGCTCGCCGACGTCTGCGCGCGCACGGGCGCAGCCCTCGTCGTCATGCACACGCGCGCGGCGCCCAAGGTGCGGATGCAGGACCCCGGCGCCTACGACGACGTCGTCGCGGACGTCGCCGGCTTCCTGCGCGAGCGGATGGCGGTGGCGCTCGACCACGGCGTCGGCGAGGAGCAGATCGTCCTCGACCCCGGTCCCGACTTCGCCAAGACGCCGGCGCAGACGATCGCCGTCCTGCGGCGGCTCGACGCGCTGCACGAGCTCGGCCGCCCGCTGCTGCTCGCCATCAGCCGCAAGGACTTCATCGGCGCGCTGACGCGACGCTCACCGCGGCAGCGCGGCGCCGGCACGCTGGCCGCGCTCGCCCACGGCGCCGACGCGGGCGGGCACATCTTCCGCGTCCACGACGTCGCGGGCGCGGCCGACTTCCTCAAGGTCCGCGCGGCGCTGCGCGGCGAGCACGACGTCCCCGCGGACCTCGCGCTGCCCGACGACCTGCGCCACGAGCCGCCCGCCTAGCCGCGGGCCTTGATGCGCTTCGGCTTCTTCGGCTTGCGCGGCAGGCCGGGGACCTGGGCGAGGGCCGCGCGGATGTCGAGGGCTCCCGCGCCGACCTGCCAGCGCTCGTACGGGCGGAACGTGGTGCCCGTGAAGTCCGACCCGCAGGGGACGAGGTCGCCGCACGGGAACTCCCACAGCGCGTCGACCTTCGTCATCGCCGCGGCGGTGCGGACGAGCAGCGCCTTGACCTCGTCGGGCGTCAGCCTGCGGCCGATCTCGGTCTGCGCCGCGTCCTGGACGACGGCGATCGCGCCGGTGACGTGGGGCGCGGCCATGCTCGTGCCCGTCGACGGCGTGTAGAAGACCTCGTTCTGCGGCTGGTCGAGGCGGTCGGGCAGGCACGCGAGCGGGTCCTGGCCCGGGCACGCGGTGTTCACGGCGACGCCGGTCGCCGTGCGTGCCGCGCGGATGTTCAGCCCGGGCGCCACGAGCGTCGGCTCGTAGCGGATGGTCATCGAGCCGTCCATGCTCTGCTGCGGGTCGTCGTCGCCGCGGGCGGAGAAGAAGGTCAGCGCCTGGTCGCCGACCGTGCCCTCCTGGTCCTTGTGGACCGCGCCGACGCTGATCGCCCACGGCGGCAGGCCGTTCGGGTTGCTCTTGCACGGGCTGCCCTCGATGCCGGGCGTGCCCTCGGGCGCGTCGGGCGAGCAGTTCGAGGAGCCCTCGGGCTCGCTGGGGTCGCTGCCGTCGTTCGCGCCGACGCCGCTGTTGCCGCCGCTGAAGACGACGGCGATGCCGGCGTCGTGGAGCTTGCGCGTCCCGATCGCGATCGGGCTGCGCGCGTCGAAGCGCCCGCCGCCGCTCGGCCCGTAGGAGTTGTTCACCGCGACCACGCCGAGCTCCGGATGGGCGAGCAGGTAGTCGTAGGCCTGCAGCGCGTGGAAGATCGCGACCGCGTCGCCGACGGCGAGGCTGACGATCCCCGCGCCGGGCGCGACGCCGGCGTAGAGGCCGTTCGAAGCGCTTCCGTCGCCGGCGGCGATCGAGGCGACGTGCGTGCCGTGGCCGCTCGAGGTGTCGGTGCTGCACGCCGCCGGGCACTCGACGAAGTGGTGGAAGACCGGCGGCGGCGCCGCCACGTCGTCGAGCAGCCCGTCGACGCCGACCACCTTCACGTTCTTCACGACCCGGTTCATGAGGTCGGGGTGCAGGCCGTCGACGCCGGTGTCGATCACGGCGACGTTCTGCCCGCTGCCGTCGAAGCCGGCGCCGTAGGTGGCCGCCCGGGCCTCGGCGCCGCCGTGCACGAGGTTGGCCGACTCGTCGAGCTCGTAGGCCAGGCGCTCGTTCGGCCAGGTGCGCACGACCCCGCGGCGCCGCGCGGCGCGGCGGATCGCGGCGGCGTCGCCCCGCACGGCGGCGAAGGGCAGCCGGGCCAGCGGCGCGGCGCGCAGGCCGAGCGCCTCGAGCTGCGTGCGCAGCTCCGCCCGCGAGACCTTCTGCGGGTCGAACTGCACGATCCGCTCCGCGCCCTGGGCGGGCGCGGCCACGGTCGCCGTGGCGGCGAGCGCCAGGAGGCAGATCAGTCGGCGCGCGGTCATCCGTTCCCCACGCAGACCATGCCAGGAACCGGCGCGTCGCGCGCTAGCCGCGGATCCGCTTCGGCTTCTTGGGCTTCTTCGTCTTGCCGCTGTCGGGCGGGACGCGGCCCGCGGCGATCGCGTCGAGCGCGGCGCCGAGGTTCATCGCGCCCGCGCCGACCTGCCACGGGGCGTAGGGCGCGCCCGTCGTGCCGCCCACGTCGCCGCCGCACGCGACGAACACCGGCGAGTCGCAGGGGAAGTCCCACCACCCGTCGACCTTCGTCATCGGCGTCGCGGTCTGGACGAGCAGCTGCTTGACCTGGTCGGGCGTGAGCTTGTGGCCGAGGCGCGTGACGGCGGCGTCCTGGATGACGGCGATCGCGCCGGTGACGTGCGGCGCCGCCATGCTCGTGCCGCTCGAGGAGAAGTAGAACGCGTCGTACTCCGGCTTCGGCCCGACGCAGGACGACGGCTCGGCCGACCCGCCGCAGGTGAGCTGCGTGGCGCCGCTGGGGGCGCGCGCGGCCTTGATGTTCACTCCCGGCGCGGCGAGCGTCGGCATGTAGCTGATGGTCATGCTGCCGTCGGCGCTGGGCTGCGGGTCGTCGTCGCCGCGCGAGGAGAAGACGGCCAGCGGCTGGTCGCCGGGGCCGCCGTCGAAGTCCTTGCGCGTGGCGGCGACGCCGATCGCCCACGGCGCGGTGCCGTACGGGTTGATCGCGCACTCCTCGCCGTTCTCGCCGGCCTCGGGCGAGCAGTCCGAGGAGCCCTCGGGCTCGCCGGGCTCGGTGCCGTCCTCGCCGCCGAAGTCGCTGTTGCCCGCCGCGAAGACGACCGCGATGCCGGCGTCGTGCAGCTTCCTGGTGGCGACGTTGACCGGGTGGGTCGCGTCGAAGCGCCCGCCGCCGTTCGGGCCCCACGAGTTGTTCACGGCGACGACGTTCAGCTCGGGGTGGCTGAGCAGGTAGTCGAAGGCCTGGAGCGCGTGGAAGACGGCGATCGCCTCGCCGGTGCCGATGCCGACGATCCCCGCGCCGGGCGCGACGCCGGTGTAGAACCCGTCCGACGCGGTGCCGTCGCCGGCCGCCGTCGAGGCGACGTGCGTGCCGTGGCCGCTCGTCGTGTCCCCGGGGCACGGCGTCGTGCCGCACTCGACGTAGTGGTGGAAGACGCCTTCGATCCCGCCGACGCCGTCGACGCCCACGACCTTCACGTTCTGGACGATCCGCTTCTGGATGTCGAGGTGCGTGCTGTCGACGCCGCTGTCGACGATCGCGACGTTCTGGCCGCTGCCGTCGAGGCCGGCCTGGTAGGCGGCGGCCCGCCGCGCCGCGCCGCCGAACACGAGGTTGGCCGACTCGAAGAGGTGCCACTGCAGCCGGTCGTTGGTCCACGTCCCGGTGACGCCGCGCACGCCGGCGAGACCGCGCAGCGCCTGCGCGTCGCCGACGACGGCGGCGAACGGCAGCCTCTTCAGCGGGGCCGCGGCCAGGCCGCGCTGGGCGAGCGTCGTCCTCAGCTCCGCGCGGGTCGTCTGCTTCGGGTCGAAGCGGACGATGCGCTCGGCGGCGGCCGCGGGGCCGGCGGCGACGAGCGCGAAGAGGGCGGCGAGGAGGGGGACGAGTCGGCGCGCGTTCATGTCAGCCCCAACGCTCGTAACGGACCGAACTTGTGCATTTCCGCGCGTTGTCGGGCCGACGCGGTACTGTCCTGCGCCATCACCGGCGAATCGCCGGTCGCTGACCAACGCGGCCGGATGCCGTCCGATTCCAGCGTCTTTCCAGGAGGAACCACCATGGCCGTACTGTCCCGCGACGCCCTAGAGGGCAGCCCGCTCGCCGACCTGCACGTGATCGCCGGAGAGCTCGGGCTCGACGGCTACCGCCGCTTGCGCAAGGCCGACCTCGTCGACGCGATCCTCGCCCGCCAGGGCGGCGACGCCGGCGCCGACGACGTCGAGGCCGCGGCCGAGGAGGCGG
>DASVRH010000242.1:0-20637 GCA_036388715.1 Solirubrobacteraceae bacterium
GTCCGCGGCGCGGCGGGGCTCCAGTTCGCGTTGCCGGTGGGGCGCGTGGAGGAGGTCCCGGCCGGGCGGCCGCTCGTCGCGATGGACCCGGACGGCGACGGCGTCGACGCCACCCCTCCCGGCGCGATCCTCGCCTTCGGCTCCGAGCGCCACGGCCTCTCGCCGGAGGTGCTCGAGCCCGCCGACGCCCGCGTCGCCCTCCCGATGCGCGCGGGCGTCTCCTCGCTGAACCTCGCGACCGCCGTGGCCGCGACGCTGTACTCGCTGCGCTAGGCCGGAGCGGGCACCATCTCCGGCGGGAGGGTGCGGGCCTCGTCCGGGTCACGGCCGGGGCGCGCCGGCAGGAAAGCCAGCGCGACCAGCGCGCCCATCGCCGCCGCCCCCGCCCCGACCGCCGCGGCCGTCGCCATCGCGTCGATGAACGCCGCGTCGGCGGAGGCGATCAGGCTCGCGCCCAAGCCGCCGCCGATGTCCGCCGCCACCTCGTGGGCGGCGCCGACGCTGTCGCTCGCCACGGCGGCGGCCCCGGCGGGCAGCCCGTCGGTCGCGCCGCTCATGCCGCTCGCGTAGCCGCTCGACAGCACGCTGCCGAGCACCGCGACGCCGAGCGTGCCGCCCACCTCGCGGCCGACGTCGTTCATCGCCGAGCCGACGCCGGCCTTCTCCTTCGGCAGCGTCCCCATGATCGCGTCGGTCGCCGGGGCCATCGTCAGCCCCATGCCGATGCCCATCTGGGACAGGGCGGCGGCGACGAGGCCGTAGCCCGACCCGCCGTCCACGGTGGCCAGCAGCCCGAGCGCGCCGGCCACCATGCCGAGGCCGCTCGCGACCATGACCTTCGTCCCGAACCGGCGCGTCAGCCCGACCGACAGGCGCGTGGCGACGATCACGCCGGCCGCCACCGGGAGCGTCCGGACGCCGGCCTGGAGCGCCGAGTAGCCCAGGACGGACTGGAGGTAGGTGGTCAGGAAGTACATGACCCCCATCAGCGCAAAGAACACGAACGTCACCGAGGCGCTCGCCGCGCTGAAGCGCAGGTTGCGGAACACGTCGACGTCGAGCATCGGCTCGTCGCAGCGCCGCTCCCACGCGACGAAGGCCGCGAGGATCGCCGCGCCGCCGCCGAACGCGAGCAGGATCGTGCCGCTGGTCCAGCCGCGCTCGGGCGCCTCGATGAGCCCCCACACGACGGCGGTCAGCCCCGCGATCGACAGGACGACGCCGGCCACGTCGATCCGCGGCGACGCCGGGTCGCGCGACTCCGGGATGAGGATCGCGCCGGCGACGAGACACACGACGATGACGGGCAGGTTCACGAGGAACACGCTGCTCCAGGCGAAGTGCTCGATCAAGAAGCCGCCCGTGGTCGGGCCGATCGCGACCCCGAGGCCCGCGACGGCCGCCCACACGGCGATCGCCTTCGGCCGCTCGTGCGCCGGGAAGATGTTGCTGATGATCGAGAGGGTCGTCGGCATGATCGCCGCCCCGCCGACGCCCATCAGGGCACGCGACGCGATCAGCGCGGTCGATCCGCCGGAGAGCGCCGCGAGCAGCGATCCGACGAAGAAGATGGCCAGGCCGACGAAGAGGGCGCGACGACGACCGAAGCGGTCGCCGAGCGTGCCCGCCGCGAGCAGCAGGCCGGCGAAGACGAGGAGGTAGCTGTCGACGATCCACTGGAGCTCGCTCGAGCTCGCGTCCAGCTCGGACCGGATGGTCGGCAACGCGACGTTGAGGATCGTGTTGTCGACGGTGACGACGAGAAGGCTGAGGGCGAGGACGACCAGGGCCTTCCAGCGATGGGGATGAAGGGGCGAGTCGGTATGCATGGCCGCAGACTCCGCCTCAACGGGGCACCCGCACATCGGGCGGTGTCCCTCATCCCTCTTGATCAGGGTCCCGCCCACCCCCCTCGGTCCCGTAGGCTCGCCCCGTGTCCGAGCCGCTCGTGGGGCGGGAGCAGGAGAGCGCCGCGCTCGACGAGCTGCTGCGCCGGGCGCGCGACGGCGAGGCACGGTTCGCGACGGTCAGCGGCGAGCCCGGGATCGGCAAGACGTCGCTGCTCGCCGGCCTCGCGCGGCGGGCGACCGACGCCGGCTGCCTCGTCCTCACCGGCCGGGCCACCGAGCTCGAGCGCGAGCTGCCGTTCGCCCTCGTGGTCGACGCGCTCGACGGCTACCTCGACGCGCTCGACCCGCGGTCGTTCGAGCGCCTCGCGCCCGACGACCTCGGCGAGCTCGCCGCGGTGTTCCCCTCCCTGCGCCCGCTCGCCACGGCGGGGCCGGCGCCGTCGACGCCCGCCGAGCGCTTCCGCGCGCACCGCGCCGTGCGCGACCTCGTCGAGCGGATCGCGGCCCGCAGCCCCCTCGTGCTGCTGCTCGACGACCTGCACTGGAGCGACGGCGCGTCGCTCGAGCTGGTCGCGCACCTGGTCCGCCATCCACCCGAGGCCGCGGTGCTGACGGTGGCGAGCTTCCGCAGCGGCCAGGCGCCGCCGGGGCTGTGCGGCGCCGGCGTGGAGGCGCTCGTGTTGGGCCCGCTGGCGCGCGAGGAGGCGGCGCGGCTCGTCGACGCCCCGGCAGCGCTCTACGACGCGAGCGGGGGGAACCCGTTCTACCTCCTCCAGCTCGCGCGGCGCGAGAAAGCGGTCCCGGCCGGAGGGGCGCCGGGCGCGGACGCCGCCGCCCCGCCGCCCGCGGTCGCCGCGGCCATCGCGGAGGAGCTCGCCACGCTGGCGCCGGAGGCCCGCGACTTCGCCCAGGCCGCGGCGGTCGCCGGCGACCCGTTCGACCTCGACGTGGCCGTCGCCACGGCGGGTGCCGAGGAGCCCGCCGCGTTGGAGGCGCTCGACGAGCTGGTGGCGCGGGAGGTCGCGCGGCCGACGGAGGTGGCGCGCCGCTTCCGCTTCCGCCACCCGCTCGTGCGGACAGCGATCTACGGGTCGTGCACGGCGGGCCGTCGGATCGTCATGCACGAGCGCGCGGCGGCGGCGCTGGCCGAGCGCGGGGCGCCGCCGACCGCGCGAGCCCACCACGTCGAGCAGTCCGCGCGCCACGGCGACGTCGCAGCCGTGGACGTCCTGCGCGAGGCGGGGCTGGCGACGGCGGCGCGCGCGCCGTCGAGCGCCGCCCGCTGGTACGACGCCGCCGTGCGCATCCTGCCCGCCTCGGCCTCGCCCGAGGAGCGCCTCGGCCTGCTCGGCGGCGCGGCGGCGGCCCACGCGACCACGGGCCGGATGGAGGCGGCGCGCGACGCGATGGTCGCGGGCCTCGAGCTGCTCGGCGGCGGCGACCCGCTGGCGCGCGCCACGCTCGTCAGCGGCTGCGCGACCTCGGAGCTGCTGCTCGGCCGCCGCGAGGAGGCGCGGGGACGGCTCCTCGCCGAGCTCCAGACGCTGCCCGAGACGGCCTCGCCCGCGGCGGCGCGGCTGACGATGGACCTCGCCCTCGCCGACTTCTACGCCACGAGCTACGACGGGATGCGCGAGTGGGCGGCGCGCGCGGTCGCCCACGCCGAGCCCGGCGCCCACCGGCCGCTGATCGCGGGCGCGACGGCGATGTTGGCGCTGGCCGAGGCGACGGCCGGCCCGGTGGACGCGGCCCACGGGCACTGCACGCGCGCCGCCGAGCTGGTCGACGCCATGGCCGACGACGAGCTCGCGCAGGGCATGGACGGCCTCGCCCACCTGTGCGGCGCGGAGTACTGCCTGGACCGCTTCGAGGCGGCCGAGGGCCACGCGCGCCGGGGCCTCGCGCTCGGGCGGGCGCTGGGCCGCGGTGAGTTCTTCCCCGGGATGTCGCAGTCGCTCGCCGGCGCGCTGTTCTCGACCGGGCGGCTGGCGGAGGCCGAGGAGGTGCTCGACGGCGTGGTCGACGCGGCGCGGCTGAGTGACAACGCGCTCACGCTCGCATGGGCGCTGCTCAACCGCGGCTACGTCGCGGTCGCCGCCGGAGCGGTCGAGGACGCGCTCGCGCTCTCCAGCGAGGCAGTCGCGCTGACCCGCACGATGGAGGGCGGCGTCGTCTCCGCCTGGGCCGGCGGCGTACACGGCGCGGCGCTGCTCGAGGCCGGCGAGCCGGGGCGTGCCGCCGAGATGCTCGAGCGCAGCGCCGGCGGCGAGGCACTGACGGCGATCCCCGGCGCCTGGCGGGCGAACTTCCTCGAGATCCTGGCCCGGGCCTGCCTCGAGTCCGGCCAGGTGGAGAAGGCCGCGCGCGTGGCCGCCCACGCCGAGGAGCGCGCCGCGTCCTTCGGCCTGCGGCTCGCCGGCGCCGCGGCGGCGCGCGCAGCCGCGGCGGTGGCGCTCGCGTCGGGCGACACGGCCGCGGCGGTGGCGGGCGCGCGACGGTCGGCGGAACTGGCGGACGCGGTGGGCGCGAGGCTCGAGGCCGCGCTGTCGCGGTCGCTCGCCGGTCGCGCGCTGCTGGCCGCCGGCGACGAGCCGGCGGCGATCGAGGAGCTCGAGCGCGCGGCGGCCGGCCTCGACGCGTGCGGGGCGCGCCGCCACCGTGACCGCGCCGAGCGCGAGCTGCGCCGCCTCGGCCGCGGCGTGCACCGGCGCACCCGGCGCGGCGACCCCGACGCGACGGGCGTGGCCTCGCTCACCGGCCGCGAGCTCGAGATCGCGCGCCTCGTCGTCGATCGCCGCACGAACCCCGAGATCGCCGCCGAGCTCTTCCTCAGCATCAAGACCGTCGAGACGCACCTGCGCAACGTCTTCCGCAAGCTCGGCGCCGGGTCGCGCGTGGAGGTCGCCCGGATCGTGGAGCGCGCTTAGGGGACCGGATCAGGGTCACCACCCGATGTCGCGACGCCCCCGCGAAGGCACAGTCGCCCCATGACCACGAACACTGCCTCCAACAGCACCTCCGCAGACCACGTCCCCGCCGCGAACGGGGCGGCCGGCGCCGACCCGAGGGCGCTCCTTCCCCCGTCCAGCGACGGCGCCCGGAAGCTCGCCGACGGGCGCACGCTCGGCTTCGGCCTCTACGGCGCCGGCGACGGCCCGCTCGTCGTCGTGCTCGACGGCCCGGGCTCGCGCGGGCTCGGCCGGGCCCTCGCCACCGAGGCCGAGCGGCTCGGCGTGACCCTCCTCGTCCCCGACCGCCCCGGCTTCGGGGCCTCGACGCCCGTAGGCCGGCGCACGATCCCCGAAGTCGCCGGCGACCTGCTCGCGCTCGTCGACGCGCTCGGCTGCGAGCGGTTCGGCCTCGTCGCCCAGTCCGGCGGCACGCCGTACGCGCTCGCGCTCGCGCACGCCGCGGGCCATCGCGTCACCGGCCTGGCGCTCGTCGGCGGGATCGTCCCGCTCGGCGAGAAGGACGCGCTGCGCGACGTCAGCGGCCCGATGCGCACGACGTTCAAGCTCGCGCGCCGCGCGCCGTGGCTGCTCAAGCCGCTCATCGGCGTGGTCGCACGCAAGACGCTCAAGGACCCGGCCGCGGCGGCCCGCGCCTACGCGAAGGACCTGCCGCCGCTCGACACGAAGGCGCTCGAGGACCCGCGCATGTGGGCGATCCACGAGGTCACGTCGGCCGAGGCCGTCTCGTCCCCGGCCGCCTTCGCCCGCGAGGCGAGGATGCTCGCCCGCCCCTGGGGCTTCGACCTCGAGGCCCCGCGGGCGCCCGTGGCGCTCTGGGTCGGCGAGCAGGACCCGGTGCACCCGCCCGTCATGAGCAGGCGCCTCTCGGAGCGTCTGGGCGGCGCGCCGGTGACCCTCGTCCCCGGCGCGGCGACGTTCGGGATGAACGGCGTGTACGGCGACGTGCTCCAGCACGCCGCCGCGCTGTCCTAGCGCCGTCGCCGCCTCCGTCCTACGATGTCGCGCCGATGGCGTCCTGGCGCGACATCGAGGACGAGGCGCCCGAGCTCGCGGCGCGGGCGCGGGCGTTCCTGGACGGCCGCAAGCACAAGACGATCGCGACGCTGCGCAAGGACGGATCGCCGCGGATCAGCGGCACCGAGGCGAACGTCGTCGACGGCGAGCTCATGTGGGGCTCGATGTGGAAGGCGATGAAGGCGCTCGACCTGCGCCGCGACCCGCGCTTCGCGCTGCACAGCGGGTCGGAGGACCCGCCGGACTGGAGCGGCGACGTCAAGGTGAGCGGCCGCGCCGAGGAGCTCGACGACGACGAGGGCAAGGCGGCGCTCGTCAAGGCGCAGGGCAACGAGGGCGGCGGCTCGCTCGGGCAGTGGCACCTCTTCCGCGCGGACATCGAGGAGGTCGTCGTCGCGCGCCTCAACGACGCCCGCGACAAGATGGTCATCGAGCTGTGGCGCCCCGGCCAGGGCGTCAAGACGACGGAGCGCTGACTAGGGCGTCGGCGCCAGCTCGGCCGGCTCGCGCTCGGCGAGCTGCGCCTTGCGGACGCCCTGCGACAGCGCCCTGACGTACGCGCGGGCCGCGGCCTCGATGATGTCGGTCGCGACGCCCTGCCCGGCGGCGGTGTGGCCCGCCACGTCGAGCACGACGGACGTCTCGCCGAGCGCGTCCTGGCCGCCGGTGACCGCGTCGACGCGGAACTCGCGCAGCCGCGCGTCCAGCCCGGTGGCCGCGTTGAGCGCGCGGAAGATCGCGTCGACCGGCCCGTCGCCGGTGAACGAGCCCTCGACCACCTTGCCCTCCGGCGTGCGCACGGCGACCGTCGCGTGCGGCGGGCGGCGCGACGACGCCTCCACGTCGAACCACTCGAGGTGGTAGCCGGCGACCTCCTCGCGCAGCTCGTCGTGGACGAGCGCCTCGAGGTCCATCGCCGTGACCTGCTTCTTCTTGTCGGCGATGTCCTTGAAGCGGGCGAAGGCGGTCTTCAGCGCCGCGCCGTCGAGCTCGTAGCCGAGCTCGGACAGCGCCTGCTTGAGCGCGTGGCGGCCGGAGTGCGTGCCGAGGACGAGCTGGTTGGCGTCGAGGCCCACCGTCCGCGCGTCCATGATCTCGTAGGTCGTGCGCTCCTTGAGGACGCCGTCCTGGTGGATGCCGGACTCGTGCGCGAACGCGTTGCGCCCGACGATCGCCTTGTTCGGCTGCACGGGGTAGCCGGTGAGGCGCGAGACGAGCCGCGACGTGCGCGAGATCTCCGTCGTGTTCGCCTCGGTCCAGAAGCCGACGGCCTCGCGGCGGGTGTGGAGGAGCATGATCAGCTCCTCCAGCGACGCGTTGCCGGCGCGCTCGCCGATCCCGTTGACGGCGCACTCGATCTGCCGCGCGCCCGCCTGCAGGCCCGCGAAGGAGTTGGCGACGGCGAGGCCGAGGTCGTCGTGGCAGTGCACGCTGAGCACGACGTCGCGCAGCTCGGGCACGAGCTCGTAGAGACGGCCGAGGTAGGCCCGGAACTCGTCGGGCATCGTGTAGCCGACGGTGTCGGGGATGTTGATCGTCGTCGCGCCCTCGTCGATCGCGATCCGCACGACCTCGGCGGTGAACTCGGGGTCGGCGCGCGTGGCGTCCATCGGCGAGAACTCGACGTCGTCGCACAGCGACCGCGCGTGGGCGACGGCGGCGCGGGCACTGCCCTTGACGTCCTCGCGCGTGGACTGGAGCTGGTGCTCGATGTGGATGTCCGACGTCGAGATGAAGGTGTGGATCCGCGGGCGCGGAGCGTCCTTCACGGCGCCCCAGGCGGCTTCGACGTCGGCGGAGTGCGCCCGCGCGAGCCCGGCCACGATCGGCCCCTCGACCTCGCGGGCGATGGCCTGCACGGCCTCGAAGTCCCCCGGCGAGGTGATCGGGAAGCCGGCCTCGATCACGTCGACGCCGAGGCGGGCGAGCTGATGGGCGATCTCGAGCTTCTCGGTCGTGTTCAGCGAGATGCCCGGCGACTGCTCGCCGTCGCGCAGGGTGGTGTCGAAGAGGATGACCCGCTGGTCGTGGTCGGAGGGCACGTGTCAAGGCTACGACACGCGGTCAACCGTCACCATGCGCGTGGTGGACCTCGCTCCCCTCGCCGCGGCCGCCGACGCCGAGGACGCCCTCGTCGCGCTCTTCGTCGTCCTCCTCGCCGCGAAGATCGGCGACGAGCTGTTCAAGCGGCTCGGCCAGGCCGCGCTCGTCGGCGAGATCCTGGCCGGCCTCGTCATCGGCCCTTCGCTGCTCGGCCTCGTCGAGCCCTCGGAGACGCTCGAGGTCTTCGCGGAGCTCGGCGTGGTCTTCCTGCTCTTCTGGGTCGGGCTCGAGACGAAGCTCTCGGACATGCGGGAGGTCGGCGCGACCGCCTCGCGCGTCGGCGTCTCCGGCGTCGTCGTGCCCGCCCTGGCCGGGTACGGCGCGGCGGCGGCCCTCGGCGAGAACACGGAGACGAGCGTCTTCGTCGGCGCGGCGCTCGTGGCCACGAGCGTGGGCATCACCTCGGCCGTCCTCGTCGAGCTGAAGCTGCTCGGCACGGCGGCGGCGCGCACGATCCTCGGCGCGGCGGTGCTCGACGACATCCTCGCCATGGTCCTGCTCGCGATCGCCGTCGGGGTGGCGGAGTCGGGCGGGGTCGACGTGGTCTCGATCCTCGTCGTCGTCGGCCTGGCCCTGGCGTTCGTGCTCTTCGTCGGCCTGGGTGGCACCCGCGTCGTCGCGCGCTGGCCCGACGTCTTCCGCGCGCCGCGGTTCTCGGAGTCGCCGCTCCTGCCCGCCGTGATCCTCTGCCTCGGCCTCGCCGCGTTCGCGGCGCAGATCGGCCTGGCGGCGATCATCGGCGCGTTCCTGGCCGGCATGGTCGTCGCCGAGTCGAAGGACAAGCACGACTTCGAGCAGGAGGTCGGCCCGCTCTACGCCTTCTTCCCGCCGTTCTTCTTCGTCTACATCGGCCTGCAGGTCGACCTCGACGCGTTCGGCGACCCCGGCGTCCTGCTCGCGCTGCTCGGGATCAGCGTGCTGGCGGCGGTGACGAAGCTCGTCCCCGCGTGGCTGGCCGCCCGGCCGCTCGGCCCGCGCGAGGCGCGGATCGTCGGCATCGGCATGATCCCGCGCGGCGAGGTGGGCATCATCGTCGCCGGGATCGGCTCGTCGGCCGGCGTCATCGACGACGACCTCTTCGCCGTGATCGTCGGGATGTCGATCGTCACGACGCTCGCGGTCCCGCCGGTTTTACGCAAGTTCAGTGCGTAGGCGTCGTTGCAACCGTCATGAGACTTGCGTACCGCCTTGCCCTGATCGCCTGCCTGGCGCTGCTGCCCGCCGGCATCGCCGCCGCCCATCAGCAGCAGCTCGGGGGTGAGGACACCTCGTACCAGTGGGGCGAACAGAACAGTCCGACGTTCTCCGCGGCCATGAAGGGCCTGCAGGAGCCCCGCGACCCGCAGGGCCCGTGCACCGAGTACGCGAAGACCGTGATGCCCGCGCGCGAGGGCCACGACCACACCGACATCAACCAGCACCGCTTCCAGTGCGACATGGAGGTGACGGCGTTCGAGGCCATGGTCGAGCAGTTCGGCGCGCGCCCCGACGTCGTCTTCGGCGAGATGGACGTCAAGGGCGACCTCGCGGTGATCGCGACCGCCTACCCGGAGGCCGGCTTCGTCCTCTTCGACGTCTCGAACTCGGCCAAGCCGAAGTTCCTCAGCTGGTACCGCGGCGACGAGTGCGAGGGCCTGGCCGTCGACGTGGACTGCGGCGCCTTCGTCGACCTGTCGCCCGACGGCAAGCGGGTCTACATCTCGATCCAGCAGATCTCCGTCGTCCCCGGCGGCGCCCCGGGCATCAAGCCCGCCCTCGCCGCCTATCCGGGCATCGACGTGGTCGACATCTCCAACCGCGAGCAGCCGCTCCTGCGCCAGAAGCTGCCGGTCGCCTCGGTCGGCGGCGTGCACACGACGCGGTCGTTCGCCGTGCCGGACAAGGGCGAGTACACCGTCTCGGTGGCCAACAGCGTCGGCGCGATGATCCACAAGCTCGACCCGGTCACCGGCACGCTCAGCCCCGTCGGCCTGATCGAGATGGACGAGCTGCACGACACGTTCATCCAGCAGGACCCGATGACGGGCAAGACGCTGCTCTACATCGCGGGCGGCTTCGACTCCGGCTTCTACGTCTACGACGTCTCCGATCCCGCCAATCCCGTCGGCCTGGCCGAGTGGGACGCCACCCCGGAGTGCGAGAACGACTGGTACGCGCACACGCTCGACGTCACGACGATCAACGGGCGGCGCATCGTCACCCTGCCGAACGAGCTGATCGACTTCTTCGGCGAGCAGTCCGAGGACGACCAGGCCCAGGGCTGCGGCAAGCTCCAGGGCAACGGCGACTTCGCGGGCCCGATGTACATCGTCGACGCCACGGACTTCAAGGACCTGGGCGCGATCGACCCGACGGACTCCGAGGCCGACGAGGAGGCCTCGGACATGAAGAAGAAGTCGGAGGCGGCGACGATCACCGTCTGGTCGAACGCCGCCAAGCGCGCCGGCGGCGAGCTGACCTTCTCGCCCCACAACCAGCAGATCGTGGGCAACCAGATCTTCCTGTCCGGCTACCACGGCGGCGTGACCGTCCTCGACGCCACCGAGGCGTTCAGGGGCCGCAACGTCCGCCCGAAGGAGCTCGGCGTGATCGTGCCCCACGGCGACACGACGCGGCCGATCCACCCGGATCGCGGCGGCGCGACGCCCGCCTACGCGCGGTTCTTCACGTCGTTCATCGACTACCGGCCGAGCATCTGGGACATGCAGTGGCACCGCGGCTCCGTGATCGCGGCGGACATGGTCGGCGGCGTCTACGCCATCAAGTACACCGGCCGCGCCGACATCCCGAAGAACGACCCGGACCCGCCGGGCGTGTTCCCCGCAGGCTCGAGCGACAACCCGCAGGGCGGCGGCCAGCGCGGCCTGAACCTCCGGCTCACGCGCAACCGCCTCAGCCGCGGGCGACTCCGCCTCGCGGTCGTGGGCGCGGACGTCGGCCAGGTCCGCAGCGTGACGTTCCGCATCGACAACAAGCGCATCCGCGTCAAGCGCCGCCTGATGCGCGCCGACCGCCGCGCCCCGTTCCGGGTCACGGTCAAGCTCGGCCGCAAGAAGGTCCGCCGCTCGCTGAAGATGTCGGCCGGCGTGACGCTGCGCGACGGGCGCAAGGTGACGCTGCGGCGGTCGCTGAAGACGCGCCACCTCAAGGCCCGGCGAGGCTAGCCAGGACGTGACACCCTCCGCGCCGTGCGGCACACGGCGCGGAGCTGGTGGTTGGACGAGGCGGGCGGCGTGGGGTCGCCCGCCCCGGCGTTGCGGGGCGACGTCAGCGCCGACGTGGTCGTCGTCGGCGGCGGCTACACGGGCATGTGGACGGCGTGGCACCTCGCCGAGGCGGGGGCGTCGGTCGCGCTGGTCGAGACGGAGCTGTGCGGCCATGGCCCGAGCGGGCGCAACGGCGGGTTCGCCGAGGACGTCTGGCTCTCGCTGCCGGCGCTGCGCGAGCGCTTCGGCGCCGCGGGCGCGCTGACCCTCGCGCGGGCGTTCGAGCGCTCCGTCGAGGACATCGGCGCGTGGTGCGACGCGCAGGGCGTCGACGCGTGGTTCCAGGGCGGCGGCCAGCTCGTCGTCGCGACGACCCCCGCCCACGACGGGACGGGCGACGACGCCGTGCGTGCGGCGCGCGAGCTCGGGGTGCCCGACCGCGTGGTGGCGCTGAGCGCGGCCGAGGTGCGCGAGCGCTGCGCCTCGCCGGTCTTCCGCGCGGCGACGTGGATGCCCGCGGGCCGCACCGTGCAGCCGGCCCGGCTGGCCCTCGGGCTGCGCGCGCGGCTGATCGAGCGCGGCGTACGGGTCTTCGAGCGCACCCGCGTGCGTCGGGTCGTGGACGGCGAGGGCGTCGACTGCGACGGCGGGCGCGTGCGTGCCGGCCAGGTCGTGCTCGCCGCAGGCGGCGCGCTCGCGTCGTTCGCGCCGCTGCGCGGCCGGCTGACCGTCGCCTCGTCGCACATCGTGCTCACCGAGCCGGTCCCCGACGTGCTCGAGGCGCTCGGCTGGACGGGCGGCGAGGCGATCACCGACGCGCGCACGCTCTTGCACTACACGCGCACGACGCGCGACGGGCGGATCGCGTTCGGCTGGGCCGGCGGGCGCCTGGCGGTCGGCGCGCGGCTCGGCGGGCGGATCGACGTCGACCCCGCCGTCGCGGCGGCCGCGCGCGAGCATCTCCTCCGCATGTTCCCGGCGCTGCGCGGCCGCGCGATCACGCACGCCTGGGGCGGGCCGATCGACATCTCGCCGTCGCACCTCGTGACGCTCGGCTCGCTGCCGTCCGGCCGCGTGCACCACGCCGCCGGCTACACCGGCAACGGCGTCGGCCCGTCGCAGCTCGCGGGCCGCGTGCTCGCCTCGCTCGCGCTCGGGCGCAGCGACGAGTGGACCGCCCTGCCGCTCGTCGGCGCCGACGGCGGGCGCGTGCCGCCCGAGCCGCTGCGCTTCGCGGGCGGCAGCATCGTGCTCGCCGCGCTCAAGCGGGCCGAGGAGGCGGAGGAGCGCGGCGGGAGGGCCGACCCGCTGACCCGCTTCGTGGCGGGCCTGCCGCGCCGCCTCGGGGTCACCGTGGGGCGCTGAGCGGGCGGGTGCGGCCGGGGCTCGGGTCAGAGCAGGATGATCACCAGGATGATGATCAGCAGGAGCGTGCCGATTCCGATGTACATCACGAGTCCTTTCGTCGGGTGACATCGGTCTACCCGGAAGGACCGCGCCGGAGCGCCAGCCGCTAGCGCGGCACCCGCAGCCGGCGCTGCGCCGGGACCCGCGCGCCGCCGGCCGCCGGCGCGAACACGGTCCGCGCGACCACGGGCACCCGCCGCGCCCGCCGCAGCAGCCGCCGGCCCCGCCGCGTGAGCTTCACCGTGACGCGCTTCGTGCCCGCCGCGGTGAACCGAGCGGTGCCGAGCAGCACGCGGACGCGGCCGACCCTCACCTCGAAGCGCAGCGTGCCGGCGGCCAGCGCCTCGGCCCCGCGGACGACCACGCGCCCGCGCCGGCGCACGCCGCGCAGCCGCGCCCGCTTCAGCGCGCGGACGAGCCGCTCGAGGTTGCGCCGCTGGGCGCGCGCGTGATCGGGCAGCGCGAGGCCGCCGCCCGGGTTCGGGGCCGTGCCGGGCGCCGGGGGCGTCCCCGGCGGAGTCGTCGGCGGCGTTCCGCCGCCGCCCCCTCCCCCGCCCCCGCCGTCGCCGTCACCAGCGCCGTCACCGTCCCCGCCTCCGTCTCCGTCTCCGCCTCCGGGGCCGTCGTTGTCGGCGTCGTCGAACCCGTTGCCGTCGCCGTCGTTCGCGATGCCGCCGACCTGGTCGAGCCGCAGCTCCGAGCTGCCGATGACCGGCGCGACCTGCATCGCGGCCAGCAGCTCGCCGTCGGGCCGCGTCGCGTACGTGAAGGTGAACTCGCCGGTCTCCGGGTGGGCCACGTCGGTGTCCACGAGCTGGCCGAGTCCGCCGGGATCGCTCTCGTCCTTCTCGAACAGGAACATGACCGCGTCCGGCCTGGCGGTGCCGGTGGCCGAGGTCGGCCCGGCGTCGAGCAACGGGGCCTGGATCCCTTCGTTCGGGCCCGTGCCGCTGTTGCCGAAGCCGTTCAGCCCGTGCAGGTCGATGAACAGGTCCGTCGGCAGCGAGCCGTTGCGCGCGCCCCGGTTGATGCCGATCACGTTGTTGTCGGTGCCGTCGCCGAAGAGCTCGATCGCGTCGCCGCCGTTGTCGAACAGCTCGTTGGCCGCGTTGGCCGGGTCCGTGGTGTCGGCGTCGCCGATCGTCGCGAACCGCGGGCTCGGCACGCCCGGGCTCGCGTCGCCCAGCTGGAGGCCGTCGCCCGCGTTGCCCGAGATGTCGTTGAGCGTGATGACGAGGCTGTCGCCGCGCTGGACGTGGATGCCGTCGCCGGCGGCGCCGCCGATCAGGTTGCTGGTGATCGTCGAGCCCGTGGCGTCGCCCGACGAGATGTAGATGCCGTCGCCGCCGACGCCGAGCGAGTCGCCGGTCCCCTTCGCCGTGCCGATGCCGTTGCTGCGGATCGTCGCCACGCCCTCCAGGTAGATGCCGGGCTGGCCCGCGGCCGAGCCGCCGATGACGTTCGCCTCGACCAGGAGGGGGTCGCCCGGGGGGCTGTTCAGACGCAGCGACGCCGCGGTGTTCGACGCGAGTGGCGTGAGCCCGTCGGCGGACACGCCGATCCGGTTGCCGGCGATCCGCGTCTCGGTGGGCGCCCACGTCTCGATGTGCATCGCGTCCCAGCAGCCGATCACGTTGCCGTCGTCCTCCCCGTCGCCGCCGACCAGCAGGCCGTGCGCCGAGCCGACGTAGATTCCGGTGCCGTACTCCGTGACGCCGGTCGGACACGTGCTCCCGGTCGCGGGGGCGCCGATGTGGTTGTTCTGGATCGTCGTGTCGGTCGCGGGCTGCTGGGCGTCCCCGGGCGGGATCGGCCCCGTCTCGGAGAGCTGGATCGCCGCCAGCGACTGGATCGAGTCGTTGACCGGCGAGAACAGGTTGCACTCACCAGCGCACTCGGTGGGGTCGGCGTCACCGAGCGCGCTGCCGATGACGTTGCCCTCGGCCTGGTCGACGGGCGGCGTCCCGTCGTTGTAACCGCTGATGTCGACGCCGACATCGGGCCGGTAGGCGTCGTCGTAGGCGCCGCCCGGGGCCACGCCGAACCAGTTGCCGACGACCCTGTTGTCGTCGCCCGCGTAGACGTGGATCGACGTCCCGTCGCCGATGAAGTGGTTGCGGTTCCCGACGCCGCCGACCAGCGCCGTCGCCCCGCTGAGCTGCATACCGACGAGGTTGGGCTCGACGGTGGCCCGGTCGCGGCGCATCCCGACGAGGTTGTTCGTGAACACGAAGTCGTCCGCGCCCACGCCGACGCTGACCGGCGTGCCCGCACCGGTGATCGCGAGGGCGTTGAACGTCACGTCGTCGCCCGCCACGCTGAACACGCCGCCGCTCGGATCGGCGTCGTCGCCGTGCCGCACGCCCACGCAGCCCCGCGTGCAGGATCCCTCGGTGCCGTCGATGGTCACCGTCTCGGTGATGGCCGGGAGGAAGGAGAGCACGACGATCTCCTCGACGGCGGCGTCGAAGTGGATGTCGTCGTGGCCTCCGCTGGCGTTCGCGGCGCTGATCGCCGCGCGCAGGCTGCCGGCCCCGCTGTCGTCCTCGTTGGTCACGTTGAACGTGGCGGCGGAAGCGGGAGCGGCACCGACGAGGGTCAGCGCGAAGACGGCGAGCAGGGCGCGGAGCGGGCGCACGGCGAGGGTCCTTCCTCCGAGATGCAGAGCGCTCAGGACCCTACGCGCGGGCTCCGCTGATCGCAAGTCAGCGACGGAGGCGGAGCCGCCGCTGCGCCCCCGCCTGCCTGCCGTCCGCGCCCCGGAACGTCACGCGCGTCCGCAGCGCGAGCCCGCGCCTCGCCCGCCGTGCGATCTTCCGGCCCGCCTTCGTCATGCGGATCGTCATCCGCTTCGTGCCCGCGGCGGTGAAGCTCACGGTGCCCTTGAGCACGGTGACCGTCGCCGCGCTGCGCGGCCTGCCGGCTCGCGCCGTGGCCTGGAAGCTCACGGTTCCCGGCGCCGCCGCCCGGATGCCGCGCACGCCCACCCGGCCGCGGCGCCGCAGCGTCCGCACGCGGGCGCGGCGCAGGGCGGCCACGATCCGGTCGAGGTTGCCCCGGGCGATGGCGGCGTGGTCGAGCGGCGGCGGCGCGCAGCAGACCGGCACCGGAGCCGGCCCAGGGCCGGGCGGGACGATCCCGGGCGGCACGTCGTCGCCACCGGGCCCGCCGCCGCCGTCGTCGTCGCCGCCGTCGCCGGGCTGCTCGGGCGGCGCGTCGGCGGGCTCGGACAGCGGCCCGCCGACCGTCGCCACCGTCAGCTCCGAGCCGTTGCCGTCGTCGTCGACCTGGAGGGCGGCGACCAGCTCGCCGTCGAGCTTCGGGGGCGCCGCGTACGTCGCCGACCAGTCCCCGTCGCCGTCGGCGGTGGCCTCGCCGAGGGGGTCGCCGAGCTCTCCGGCGTCGGAGGACGCCTTGCCGAAGACCAGCACGTGCGCGCCCGGCTCCGCCCTGCCGGACGCGGCGGTGGCGGTCGCCTGGATGCTGGGGCCGAGGATGCCCTCGTTCGGGCCGTCGACCGTGTCGTTGCCAGGGCCCTCGGGGCCCAGGTCGACGAACTGGCCGCCGTTGCCGCTGCCGTAGTTCCAGAGGATCGCGTGCCGGTCGGTGCCGTCGCCCTCGATGCGGATCCCGGCGCCGTCGTTGTCGCTGATCCGGTTGGTGCCGGCCGGGTCGGGGTCGGCCTCGCCGATCACGGCGCCCGTCGGATCGCCCGCTCCCTCGACGTGGATGCCGTGGCCGCCGTTCTCGGAGATGTCGTTGCCCGTGATCCGGACGCCGTTGTCCGCCGGCGCGCCGTCGCCGGCCGCCACATGGATGCCGTCGTCCCCCACGAGCCCGATGCCGTTGTCGAAGATCGCGCCACCGACGCCCGCCACGACGACGCCGTCGCCGCCGATGCCGAGGTCGTTGCCGGCGATCGCGCCGATCAGGTTGCCGTACACGTCCGAGGGCCCGCCGAGGGCGACGCCGGGGCCCCCGGCGCCCGATCCCCCGATGCGGCTGTCGCTCAGGTCGCCCTCGCCGCGCAGCCAGACCGTCGGGGTGTCGGCGGCCGACAGGGGAGCGGGCGTCGTGCCGTCGGGCATCACCCCCAGGTAGTTGAACCGCATGCTCGTCCCGTCGGCCTGGACCTCGGTCTCCAGCGCCGGGCCGCCCACGCAGCCGATGTAGTTGCGCGCCGCCTCCGATCCGCCGATCGTGACGTTGTCGGCCTCGCCCACGTAGACGCCGCGGCCGAAGCCGCCCTGGCAGGTCGTGCCGGTGGGCGGGACCCCGATGAAGTTCCCGGTGATGGTCGTCGCGCCGGCGGGCAGCGCGTCGCCGGTGTGCAGCGTGATCGCCGCCCCCGTGGGCGACGACGAGGCGGCGAAGAGGTTGCACGCGCCGTCGCACGTCGTCGCTGACCCGGCCTCGTTGCCGCCGATGGAGTTGCCCGCGGCCTCGTCGCCCTCGATGCTCGCGACCCGGACGCCGGTGGCGACCCGGCTCGAGTCGGTCGGCGTGTCGCTGCCGTACGGGAAGCCGAAGCGGTTCCCGCGCAGCGCGTTCGCGTTCCCTCCGTCGGGCGCCTCCGGGCCGCCGAGGATGTTCACGCCGGTGAAGGCGCCGGCGAACTCGTTGCCGACGACCTCGCCCAGCGTGCCCACGATCTCGATGCCGATGGCGATGCCGTTGGTCGTGCCGTCCAGGGTGGTGCCGAAGAGGTTGTCCTGGACCCGCCACATCGTGGTCCCCTCGAGGACCTGGACCCCCACCGTCGCGTCGTAGAGCCGCAGCTTGGCGATCTTCGTGGTGGTGCCGCCGTTCCACGACGCCCCCGGCGCGAGCGTGAAGAGCAGGCCGGCGCCGTCGAAGTTGCGGACCGCCACGCACGGCTCCTCGAAGGAGCCGCACGCGGTGCCGGCATCGATGTCGACCTGGTCGGCGATGCTCGGCAGCGACGAGTTCAGCGTGATGAGGCGACCGCCCGCGCCGTTCATCGCCGTCGGATCGAAGCGGATGGCGTCGTCGGTCGACGCGCTGGCGTTCGACTCCTCGATCGCCGCGCGCAGGGTGCACTGCTCACCGGCGGCGACGGTGTCGACGTCGCAGACGCCGTCGCTCTGCGCGTCGGGGACATCGGCGGACCGGTTGACCGTGTAGGTCGCGGCGCCCGCGGGGGCGGCGGCGACGGCGAGGACGAGGGCGGTGAGGGCGGCGAGGAGCGCGCGATGAGGGGGAGTCACCGCGCGACCCTAATCACTACCAGCGGGCCGTCACAACCTTCTTGCGCGTGTAGAACTCGACCGCGTCGCGGCCGTTGGCGTGCAGGTCGCCGGCCATGGAGTCCTTCCAGCCGGAGAACGGGAACCA
This sequence comes from Solirubrobacteraceae bacterium, assembly GCA_036388715.1. Taxonomy (GTDB): domain Bacteria; phylum Actinomycetota; class Thermoleophilia; order Solirubrobacterales; family Solirubrobacteraceae; genus CADCVT01. The sequence goes on from DASVRH010000242.1 coordinate 17,908, forward strand.
CGCGACCGGAGCGGCGACGCCGACGTTCACGCCGAGCATCCCGGCCTCGACATCGGCGCGGAACGCGCGGGCCGCGGCGCCCGACGTGGTGAAGATGACCGCGGCGTTGCCGTAGCGCCCCGCGTTGATCCACTCGACGGCCGCGTCGAGGGTCGGCGCGCGGACGAGCGTCAGCAGGGGGCCGAAGAGCTCCTCGCGGCCCAGCGGCCCTTCGGGATCGGCCGGCTCGACGACGGTCGGCCCCAGCTCGGCGCCCGCCTCTCCCCCGCCGCGGCGGCCGTCGAGCAGGATCGGGACGCCGTCGGCCTCGGCGCGGTCGATCTCCGCCTCCACGCGCTCGCGCGCCGAGGCGTCCACGAGCGGGCCCACGTCGGTGGAGGGGTCGTCGCCCGGCCCGACCCTCATCGCCGCAGCCGCCTCGACGATCCGGTCGCGGGCGCGGTCCTGCTCGGCCTCGTCGCCGACGAGCACCGCGACGCTGCCGGCCAGGCAGCGCTGGCCCGCCGCGCCGAACGCGGACGCGGTCACGCCGGCGGCCATGACGTCCGGGGCGGCGTCGGGCATCACGACCATCGCGTTCTTCGCGCCGCCGAGCGCCTGCACGCGCTTGCCGTGCGCCGCCGCGCGGGCGTAGACGTGCCGGGCGACGGTGGCCGAGCCGACGAACGAGACGGCGTCGACGTCCGGATGGTCGAGCAGGCCGTCGACCGCCTCGCGGCCGCCGTGGAGGAGGTTGACCACGCCGGGCGGGAAGACGTCCTCGCACAGCTCGACGATCCGCTCGCTCGCCAGCGGGTCGCGCTCGGAGGGCTTGAGGACGAGCGTGTTCCCGCACGCGACCGCGAACGGCAGGAACCAGAGCGGGATCATCGCCGGGAAGTTGAACGGCGTGATCGCGGCCACCACGCCGACGGGATGGCGGACCAGCTCGACGTCGACCTTCGTCGCGACGCCCTCAAGGTTCTCGCCCTTGAGCAGGTGCGGCACGGCGGTGGCGGACTCGACCGACTCGATCCCGCGCCCGACCTCGCCGGAGGCGTCCTCGAGCGTCTTGCCCATGTCGGCAGTGACGATCCGCGCCAGCTCGTCGCGGTGGGCGACGAGCCGCGTGCGCAGGTCCATCACCGCCCGGGCGCGGACGACCGGCGACGTCGCGCGCCAGCCGGGCAGCGCCGCGCGGGCGGCCCGCACGGCGGCGTCGACGTCAGCCGCGGTCGAGAGCGGGACGTTGGCGAGCGGCTCGCCCGTCGCGGGATTGCGCGAGAGCAGCGTCTCGCCGCCCGAGGCGGCCCGCCACTCGCCGCCGATGCGGTTCGCCAGGGTGCGCAGGCCGGTCGCGGTCATGCCCGCATCCTGACGCAAGCGACAACCCGCCCACCACCGCCGCTGCGGCATACCCGCCCCACACGGCGGCTTCCAATCCGGACATCTGGTTCATGCCGGGCATGCTCGGCCCGGGGCACCCCGATCCGCGTCGGGGATCCTCCCCGGGCGGTGTGACGGAGGTCACCCGACCGTGTGGACAACGCGCCACGCCAATGGTTGGACGGCAAGTCCTCTTGGCGTCGTGCTCCGTACGCCGTTAGGGTCAACGCCGAAGGCCCATGGGCGCCACCGCGGTCACCCCTACCTCCGATCCGGAGCAGTCCTCTGCCTCTGCGGACATCGTGCTGGAGCGCGTCACCAAGCGCTTCGGCGAGACGCTGGCCGTGGACGCCCTCGACCTCGCCATCCCGCGCGGCAGCTTCTTCGCCCTGCTCGGCCCCTCGGGCTGCGGCAAGACGACCACGCTGCGGATGATCGGCGGCTTCGAGGACCCCACGGAGGGGATCGTCAGGCTCGGCGGCGAGGACGTCACCGACCTGCCGCCGTTCAAGCGCGACGTCAACACGGTCTTCCAGTCCTACGCCCTCTTCCCCCACCTCGACGTGCAGCGCAACGTGGCCTTCGGGCTCGAGCGCAAGAAGCTCGCGAAGGGCGAGGTCAGACAGCGGGTCGCCGACGTCCTCGAGCTGACGCAGCTCTCCGAGCTCGCCGGCCGCAAGCCCAACCAGCTCTCCGGCGGACAGCAGCAGCGCGTCGCGCTCGCCCGCGCGCTCGTCAACCGCCCGCGCGCCCTGCTCCTCGACGAGCCGCTCGGCGCGCTCGACCTGCGCCTGCGCAAGCAGCTGCAGATCGAGCTCAAGCGCATCCAGACCGACGTCGGCCTCACCTTCGTGCACGTCACGCACGACCAGGAGGAAGCCATGACGATGGCCGACGAGATCGCCGTCATGAACGCGGGCCGCATCGAGCAGCGCGGCTCGGCGAGCGAGCTGTACGAGGCCCCCGGCACCGAGTTCGTCGCGAACTTCCTCGGCGTCTCGAACCTGGTCGACGCGAAGCTGAAGTCCAAGGACGCCACCTACGCGACCTTCGAGACCCACGACGGCGCGCTCGTCCGCGCGCCGGCCGAGCGGGCGCGCGAGGGCGCGGTCCGCGTCGGCGTGCGCCCCGAGAAGCTCGAGGTCTGCACCGAGGCGCCGGACGGCCTGAACGTCCTGCGCGGCCGCGTCGAGGTCGCGGCCTACCTCGGCGTCTCGTTCCAGTACGTCGTCCGCGCGCCCGGCGGCGAGGAGCTCACCGTGATCGAGCAGAACCGCGGCGGCGCGCACGGCGCCACGGTCGGACCGGGTCGCGACGTCCTGCTGAAGTGGCGCCCCGAGCACACCTTCGTCGTCGACAAGGAGA
>DASVRH010000243.1:0-2754 GCA_036388715.1 Solirubrobacteraceae bacterium
TTCCGCGGCGCCGGCGCCGCCGTCGCGGGGTCCGACGACGGTGCCCTGGCCGCGGCCCGCGCGCTGGCCGCGGCGGTCGGCCTGCGCCCCGTCGCGGTCGCCGACGCCGACCGCGCGGCCTACCACGCCGCCGCCTCCATCGCCTCGAACTTCCTCGTGACCGTCGAGACGGCCGCCGAGCGGGTCGCCGGGACCGCGGGCGTCACGCGCGAGGCGCTCGTCCCCCTCGTGCGCGCCACCGTCGAGAACTGGGCGGCGCTCGGCCCGGCCGCGCTGACCGGCCCCATCGCGCGCGGGGACCACGAGACGGTCGAGCGCCACCGCCGCGCGCTGCGCGAGCGCGCGCCCGACGTCCTCGGCCTCTACGACGCCCTGGCGGAGGCGACACGTCGATGAGGACCGTCCGCACCGTGGCCGAGGTCCGCGCCGCCGTGGCGGCGCAGCGCGCCGACGGCGGCACCGTCGCCCTCGTCCCGACGATGGGCGCCTTCCACGACGGCCACCTCGCGCTCATGCGCGCGGCGCGCGAGCGGGCCGCGCTCGTCGTCGTGTGGCTCTTCGTGAACCCGACGCAGTTCAACGAGGCCTCCGACCTCGCCGCCTACCCGCGCGACGAGGCCCGCGACGCCGCGCTGGCCGCCGCCGAGGGCGTCGACGTCCTCTTCGCGCCGCCCGCGGAGGAGGTCTACCCCTCCGGCTTCGCCACGACGATCACCGTCGAGGGCCTCGGCGACGTCCTGGAGGGTGAGCACCGCCCCGGCCACTTCGCCGGCGTCGCCACCGTCGTGGCCAAGATGCTCAACATGGTCGGGCCGGACGTCGCCCTGTTCGGCGCCAAGGACGCTCAGCAGGTGGCCCTCGTCCGCCGCCTCGTGCGCGACCTCGACATCCCCGTGCGCATCGAGACGGTCGACACGGTGCGCGAGCCGGACGGCCTCGCGCTGAGCAGCCGCAACGTCCACCTCGCGCCGGACGAGCGCGAGCGGGCCGTCGGCCTCAGCCGGGCGCTGGCCGCCGCCGCCGAGGCCGTCGGCACGGGCGAGCGCGACGCCGTGCGGCTGCGGGGAGCGGCCGAGGCGGTCCTGCGTGACCACGGCGTCGAGCCGGAGTACGTGGCGATCGTCCACCCCGAGACCTTCGAGCCCGTGCGCCGCGTCAACGGCCACGTGCTCGTCGCCGTCGCCGCGCGTGTCGGAAGCACGCGGCTGATCGACAACCGAGCCATCACCACCCAGGAGGCGAACCGTGTCGAGCGCCCCTCGTCATGACCGCAAGCCCGTCACCCTCACGAAGCTGGGGGAGAAGAAGGCCCTCGGCGAGCCGATCGTCATGGTGACCGCCTACGACCCCCCGAGCGCACTCGTGGTCGAGCAGGCCGGCGTCGACCTCGTCCTCGTCGGCGACTCCGCGGCCAACAACGTCCTCGGGTACGCCGACACGGTCCCCGTGACGGTGGACGAGCTGCTCATGCTCTCGCGGGCCGTGCGGCGCGGCCTGCAGACGCCGATGATGGTCGGCGACCTCCCGTTCGGCTCCTACGAGGCCTCCGACGAGCAGGCGATCCTGACCGCGCAGCGCTTCGTCAAGGAGGCGGGCTGCGACGCCGTCAAGCTCGAGGGCGGCGGCGCGTCGGTCGAGCGCGCCCGGGCCATCGTGCGCGCCGGCATCCCCGTGATGGGCCACGTCGGCCTGACGCCGCAGACCGCCACGTCGCTCGGCGGCTACCGCGCCCAGGGCCGCACGGCCGAGCGCGCGGCACAGGTCGTGCAGGACGCGCTGGACCTCCAGGACGCGGGCTGCTTCGCCGTCGTGTTCGAGGCGATCCCCTCCGAGGTCACCGACCTCGTGATGCAGCACATGGACATCGTCGTCATCGGGATCGGCGCCGGGCCCTCCACGGACGGCCAGGTGCTGGTGCTCCACGACCTCCTCAAGGTCCACACGGGCCACGTGCCGAAGTTCGTCCGCCAGTTCGCCGACGTGCGCGCGGAGATGCTGCGCGGCGTCGAGGCCTACGCCGAGGCGGTGCGCACGCGGGAGTTCCCGGCGCCGGAGCACACGTACTCCATCCCGCCCGAGGAGCTCGAGCGCCTGCGGGCCCGCCCGCCGCGCCGGCGGGCCGCCACCTACGACTGGTGAAGCACTTGTGAACGAGTTGTGAAGGCGGGGCCCCGCGGCGCCGCCCTCACCGCTACGCTGCCGCCCGTGTCCCGGCTGACCCAGCTGTTCATGCCGCGCGAGCGCGAGTTCTACGACCTCTTCGAGGAGGCCGCAGCGAACGTCGTGCGCGCTGCCGCCATGCTCGAGGAGATGCTCGAGTCGTGGCCCGAGAAGTCCGAGCTCACGCGGGAGATCCTGCTCGCCGAGCAGGAGGGCGACCGGATCACCCACGACATCATCCAGAAGCTCTACTCGACCTTCGTCACGCCGATCGACCGCGAGGACATCCTCGCCCTCGCGTCCGGCCTCGACGACATCCTCGACTTCACGGAGGAGGTCGCGGACTTCCTCGGCCTGTACCGGATCGAGGCGCCGATGGACCAGGCGATCGAGCTGGCCCGGGTGCTGCACGAGGCCGCCCGGCAGATCGCCGCCGCCCTCCCGCGGCTGCGCACCCTCCAGGACCTCTCGCACTACGTCGTCGAGATCCACCGCCTCGAGAACGACGGCGACCGGCTCGAGCGCATGGCGCTCGCCGCGCTGTTCGAGGGCGCGGTGGACCCGATGGTGGTCATCCGCTGGAAGGACATCTTC
>DASVRH010000244.1:0-2543 GCA_036388715.1 Solirubrobacteraceae bacterium
CTCCGCGGCGACGAGCGCCCGGTCGACGAGGCCGAGACGCTCGCGATGGTCGCCGACCCGGCCGGCGCGGCGGAAGAGCCCCTCGCCGCGCTCGTACGGCAGCCGGTCGAAGGCGTTGCGCGCGACGGCGTCGCGGACCAGCTCGTCGTCGTGCGGCACGCCGCAGAAGGCGAAGAGCCGCGCGACCTCGCCGAGCGGGTCCGCGTGCAGGCGCTCGTAGGCGACCTCGTGCACGGGCAGCCGCTCGCGCGCCCGGTCGACGCGCTCGAGCTGGCGCCGCCACTCGCGCGCGAGGCCGCGGGCGAGCGGGCGGTCCGCCGGGGCCGGGTGCCACGACGCGGCGCGGCGCGACACGACCACGTCGCGCAGGTCGCGCACGACGTGCACGACGCGCGCCTCGGGAAGCACCTCGGCGATCGCGTCGAGCGTGATGCCGTGGCCCGGCGTCTTCTCGGCCACCCAGCCGTGCCCGGGTGCGACGCGCCCGGCCAGCCAGGTGACGGCCGTCCGCCGCGCGTTCGCGACGATCTCGGCGCGGCCCGCGAGCTGGCCCAGGCCGAACGGCATGCCGACGTGGTCGTCGGCGGCGAGGCCGCCCTCGGGGTGCCAGCGGCCGTCCGCGCGCAGGTGGCCGAGGAACTCCTCGGCGAAGAGGTGCGACTCGAAGACGCCCTGCACCCGCGGGTGCGAGGCGAGCAGCTCGAGCACCCACGTCGTGCCGGAGCGCGGCGCGCCGACCACGAGGATCGGGCGGGAGGCCACCTCGCGGGCGTGGTCGACGGCGGCGAGGGCCGCGCGCGGCGTGGCGCCCTCGGCGGCGGCGATGCGCGCGGCGCGCGGCGCGCCCCGCGGCGGCTCGCCGATCCCCACGGCGACGACGCCGGCGTCGGCCAGCCGGGCGAGGGTGCGCGCGTCGTCGTCCGGGGCCGCCGCGACGGCGCGCAGGCCGACGCCTTCGAGGAACGCGATCGCGGCGGCCTGCCCCGCCGCGGAGGGGAGCCAGACGCTCGCCGCCGACCCGCCCACGGCGGCGCCGTCCGCCGCCGACCCGCCCGTAGCGGGGCCGCCCGCGGCCTCCTGCGGCGCCACCTCGACGTCCCTCACGCCGTCAACGTGAGGCGGCGCGGCGAGAGGCGGAAGCCGAGCTCGACGAGGAGCGGCTCGAGGTCGGAGCCGACGACGTTCGCGCCGTCGACCTTCTCGAGGTCGAGCTTCTTGATGCGCCCCGCCCGGACGAAGCCGGCGAGCGCCTCGTAGGCGCTGCGCAGCCGGGCGTCGTCGTCGCGGACGAGGGTCTGGAGGCCCTTGCCGCCGCGCTCGACGTAGAGGACCGGGTCGGCGTCGACGAGGACGACCGCCATGCCGTCGTCGTCCTTCTGCGCGCGCAGCCGCTCGACGGCGCCGGGCAGCGCGAACTGCGCGCCGCCGAGGCCCTCGACGAAGTAGCCGCGGCGGCAGATCCCGAGCGTCTCGAGCTGGCTGAGCGCGTCGTAGAGCATCGAGAACCCGCCGGGGAAGCCCTCGGCGAGCACCTGCTCGCGGGTGACGACGCCGTAGCGCTCGAGCAGGAGCTCGGCCCAGGCGCGGCGCCGGGCGGAGGGGTCGTCGGCATCCGCGAACAGCGCCTCGGTCAGCGACCAGCGGCCTTGGACCGGCGCCTGCGCCCCCGTCCGGCGCGAGCCGAACCGGCGGCGGGTGGTGCGCTGGGACGGCTTCGATCGCGCGAGGGACAGGCGCGGCGCGCGCAGCGGCGCGAACGCGTCGTTGGTCACCTCGCCGGCCCAGACGAGGTCCCACAGCGCCTCCTGCAGCACCTCGGGCGCGAGATCGAGGTCGGCGAGGAAGTCGGTGAAGAACGACGGCGAGCGGGCGAGGCGCTCGCGGATGAGGTCGTGCTCGGGGTTCGACGGGCGCTCGGACTTGTTGCCCGGCGCGCCGAGCAGCGGCGCGTCCTCGCGGAAGTAGAGCGCCACCCTGCCCGAGTTGCGCCCGAGCGAGCCCGCGCCGGCCCACACGACCTCGCCGGAGGCGCAGAGCTGGTCGAGCCAGGTCGGCGAGTAGGCGCCCAGCCGCCGCGGCAGCACGTCGCGCTCCCACACGTCGGCGGGCAGCGCCAGCCCCTGGAGCGGGACGAGCGCCTCGCGCAGGCGGTCGATGCCCGCGCCCGACGCCGGATGGCGGTCGATGCCCTGCCACGACGGCAGGAACGACGCGAGCCGCCGCTGGTCGACGGCCTCGACCTCCTTGCGCAGCACGGCGAGCGAGGCGCGGCGCAGGCGGCGCAGCACCTCGGGGTCGCACCACTCGCGCGTCGTGCCGCCGGGGCGCAGCTCGCCCCGGACGAGGTCGCCGCCGCGCTCCAGGGCGTCCAGCACGTCGCCGAGGTCGACGCCGTAGCGCGACCGCAGCGCGACGGCCTCGAACGGCCCGTGCGTCCGCGCCCAGCGGCCGCACACCTTCTCGAGCGCGTCCTCGACGTCGGCCGTGAACGCCTCGGGCAGGCCGCCGGGCGGCACGGCCCCCAGCGCGTCGCGGTACAGGCC
>DASVRH010000245.1:0-14802 GCA_036388715.1 Solirubrobacteraceae bacterium
CCGGCCGCCGGTCGGGCGCCGGAAGGGGCCGCCCGTCCACCTCGAGCTCGAGATCGCCGAAGAGTCGCAGCGTCAGCACGCGCCCGGACGCTAGAGGAGCCCGTGCGCGGCGAGGTGCGGTTCGGCACACCGTTTCGCGCCGGTCACGAGCCAGTCACGCTGGCGCCACGGGCGCCTGGGAGAAGTGCCCGGCATGAAGCTCCTCGCGATCGCGCTGCCGATCCTGCTCCTCACCGCCGCGCCCGCCTCCGCCGACGTGGCCTCCGTCCCCATCGCGTTCCAGGTCGAGAACGTCAACGGCACGTCGCTGCCGTGCCGCAGCGACGGCAAGACGTACCGCGTCGCCGGGCGCGTCGTCGGGCCGCGCGCGGTCGTCGAGGGCGACGGCAGGATCGACGCCGCCACGCTCTACCTCCACGAGTACTCGTTCGGGAGCTGGTTCTGGACCTTCGACGCGGTGCCCGGCTACGACTACGCCACCGCGATGGCGGAGCGCGGCCACGTGTCGGTCGTCGTCGACCGGCTCGGCTACGACGGCAGCGACCACCCGCCAGGGCTCGACACGTGCCTCGGCGCGCACGCCGACATGGCCCGACAGGTCGTCGGGCAGCTCAAGGCCGGGCGCTTCGACCACGTCGTCCTCGCCGGCCACTCCGTCGGCGCGGTCGCGGCCGAGCTCGCCGTCACCTCGTTCGGCGAGGAGCTCGGGGTCGACGGGCTGGTCGTCTTCGCGCTCGCCAACCAGGGCTACACGCAGGCCAGCCTCCAGGAGTCCTTCGTTCAGGGCGGCGTGTGCACGACGGGCGGCGAGCCCGCCGAGGAGGGCCAGCCGAGCGGCTACGCCTACTACGGGCAGACGCCGGAGGCCTGGCGGCCCCTGCTGTTCGCCTCCGCCGAGCCCCGCGTGCAGGAGGCCGCGACCGCGCTGCGCAACCGCGACCCCTGCGGCGACGTCTCGACCCTGACCCCGGCCACCGCGCACAACGCCGCGCGCCAGGCGGACATCAAGCTGCCGGTGCTGCTCGTCTTCGGCGGCGCCGACGCGGTCTACGAGACCGGCACCGGCGAGAAGGAGGCCGCGGCCTTCACCGGCAGCGACGACGTGAGCTACCACGAGGTCGCGGGCGCGGGCCACGCGCTCGCGCTGGAGCGCGAGGCGCCCCAGGTGCGGGCCACCGTCGCCGAGTGGCTCGAGGGGCGCGGGCTCGTCGCGCGCGAGCGTGCAGCGGGCGGCCCTGACGCGGGCCCCGGGGCCCCGGCGCCGACCGGCCCGGTCGCCGGCCCCCAGCTTCCCCCCGCCGGCCGCCCGGGCTGCGTGAAGCGGCGCGGCGTGCGGCTCCGCGTCCGCCGCCGCGGGCGGATGGTCGTGCGGGTGGACGGGCGCGTCGTGCGCCGCGGGCGGGCGCGGAGCGTGCGGATCCGGTTCGGCCGCCGCGCGCGGCGCGACGGGCGGGTGACGGTCACCGCCGTCGTGCGCACGCGCGACGGCGGGACCTTCCGGATCAGGCGCCGCTACCGGACCTGCGCCTCGGCGCGCTGAGCCTCGAAGCGGGCCTCCTCGCGAACCTGCTCGGGCGTGGCGGCCGCGACCAGCTCGGCGACGATCCCGGCCAGCTCGGCCCGCTGGTCGGGATCGACGAGCCCGCCGTCCTCGGCGAACGCGGAGTCCGCGCTGCCGACCGGCAGCTCGCGCTCCACGACCTCGGCCCCGATCGCCTTGAGGACCTTGCGCGTCTCGGCCTGCGCCCACACCGCGCCGAACAGCCCGGTCGACGTGCCGACCACGGCGACCGGCTTGCCGCGCAGGGCGTTGTTCGCGAACGGCCGCGACGCCCAGTCCAGCGCGTTCTTCAGCCCGCCCGGGATCGAGTGGTTGTACTCGGGCGTGCTGATGAGGAGCGCGTCGGCGGCGGCGATCGCGTCGCGCAGCTGACGGACCGCCGGCGGCGCCGGGGCGACGTCGAGGTCCTGGTCGTAGTGGGGCAGCTCGCCGAGGTGGTCCCACACCGCGAGCCGCGCCCCGGACGGCAGCTGCTCTGCTGCCGCCCGGAGGAGCTTGCGGTTGTGGGAGTCGCGCCGGAGGCTGCCGCTCAGGCCGAGGACGAGCATCGGGCTCCTACGCGCCCTGCTGGACGAGCTCGAGGTTGACGCTCAGCGTGACGTCGTACGCGAGCACGTCGTCCCCGCTGGGCAGGGGCGCCTGCCAGTTCATCTCCCACTCGCGGCGGTCGAGCGTCGCGGTGAGCTCGATGGCGGAGCGGACGCCGCCGTACGGGTCCTGCACCGGCTGCTGGTAGGTGCCGGTCGCCGTGATCGGCTTCGTGATGCCCTTGATCGTCAGCTCGCCCTCGACCTTGGCGGTGCCGTCGTCGGCGAGGTCCACGTCGGTGGAGCGGAACACGATCTCCGGGTGGTTGCCGCCGTCGAAGAAGTCGGTCGAGTTGACCAGGTGCTCGCGCAGCTCGGGCGGGTTCGTCACGGAGACGGACTCGACCTTGGCGCGACCCTCGAGGACGCCGTCGGCGAGCTTGGCATCGACCTGGTCGAAGCCGGCGCGGAACGTCGCGACCTTCATGTGCTTGACGGCGAACTGGAAGGACGAATGGATCGGATCGGCGACGAACGTGCCGGTCAGGGGCTGCGTTGCGGTGCTCATGGTGCGAAGACCTCCCCAGGTCTGATTGCGTGTGCAACAAGATAGCACGGAACCGGAACGTCGTTCCGGATATGCTGTCAGCACGATGACCTTCGAGCTGCCAGTCGCCGGGAACGCGCCGCCGAAGGAGCGGGAGGACGCCGCGCGCAACCGCGAGCGGGTCACGGAGGCGGCGGCGAAGCTGTTCCGCGAGTGCCAGGACCCCGAGGGCGTCGACATGCGCGCGATCGCGGCCGAGGCGGGCGTCGGCGTCGGCACGCTCTACCGGCGCTTCGGCGACAAGGCGTCGCTCGCCGCGAACGTCCTCGACGACCACGCCCGCGCCCTCCAGGACGCGATCATCTCCGGCCCTCCGCCGCTCGGCCCGGGCGCGCCGGCAGGGAAGCGGCTCGAGGCGTTCCTCCGGGCGCTGGTGGAGCACACCGAGAAGGAGCTCGACCTCGTCTACGCCGTCGAGCACTCGCTCCCCGGCGGCCGCTTCGCCCTCGGCCCGTACCCCGCGTGGCACCTCCACACGACCGTCCTGCTCCGCGAGATCGCGCCGGAGGCCGACCACGAGTGGCTCGCCGACGCGCTCCTCGCTCCCCTCTCCTCCAGCCTCTACCGCCACCAGCGACGCGAGCGGGGTCTGTCCCCCGAGCAGGTGGCGGATCAGCTGACGCTGCTCGCGCGAGCCGTCTACGGTTCGCGCCCGTGACGGCGCGCCGCGACGACTACCCGCACCGCCTGGCGATCCCGACGCGGTGGAAGGACAACGACGTCTACGGGCACGTCAACAACGTGGAGTACTACTCGTACTTCGACACCGTCATCAACACGTGGCTGATCCGCGAGGGCGGGCTCGACATCCACGGCGGCGCGGTGATCGGCGTCTGCGCCGAGTCGCACTGCGAGTTCCACGGGCCGCTGGCCTTCCCCGAGACGGTCGACGCCGGGCTGAGGGTCGGGAAGCTCGGGCGCTCCAGCGTCCGCTACGAGATCGGGCTCTTCGGCGAGGAGGCCGAGGACGCCGCGGCCACCGGCTGGTTCGTGCACGTCTTCGTCGACCGCGACTCGCGCCGGCCGGTGGGCGAGCTGCCCGACCGGCTGCGCGACGCGCTGGAGAGGCTGCGGCCGTGAGCAACGAGACCGTCTTCACCGTCGAGGCCACGCCGGTCAAGTACGGCAACGGCGCCGTGGACGAGGCCGGGTGGGAGCTGAAGCGCCTCGGCGTCGGGCGGGTCGTGCTCGTCACGGACCCCGGCGTCGCGGCCGCCGGGCACGCGGAGCGGGTGCGCCGCGCGATCGAGGCCGAGGGGATCGAGGTGACCGTCTTCGACGACGTGCACGTCGAGCCGACGCTCGAGTCGCTCCAGGCCGCGGCCGACTTCGCCCGGTCCGCCGACCCGGAGGGCTTCGTCTCGGTCGGCGGCGGGTCGGTCATCGACACGGCGAAGGTGATGGACCTGGTCTTGTCGCACCCCGCCGACGTCATGGAGTACGTCAACCCGCCGGTCGGCGGCGGCCGGAAGCCCTCCTCGCCGTTGCGGCCCCACCTGGCGATCCCCACCACGCCGGGGACAGGCTCCGAGGCCACCACCGTCGCCGTTCTCGACATCCCGTCGCTGAAGGTCAAGAGCGGGATCTCGCACCGCTACCTGCGGCCGGCGCAGGCGATCGTCGACCCCGAGCTGACGCGGACGCTCCCGGCCGAGGTGGTCGCCTCCGCCGGGCTCGACGTCGTCTGCCACGCGGCCGAGTCCTTCCTGTCGAAGCCGTACACGTCGCGCCCGCGGCCGGAGTCCCCCGACGACCGGCCGCCGTACCAGGGCTCCAACCCCGTCGCCGACCTCTGGAGCGCCCGCGCCCTGGAGTACGGCGGGCGCTACCTGCGCCGCGCTGTCGCGGACGCCGACGACGTCGAGGCCCGCGGCGCGATGATGCTCGGCGCGACGCTGGCCGGCATCGGCTTCGGCTCGGCCGGCGTGCACATCCCGCACGCCTGCGCGTATCCCATCGCCGGCCTCAAGCACGAGTACCAGCCGCCCGGATATCCCGACGACCACGGCTTCGTCCCCCACGGGCTGAGCGTCATCGTCACCTCCCCCGCCGCCTTCGCCTTCACCTACGAGGCGGCGCCGGAGCGCCACGAGCACGTGGCCTCGCTCCTCGGCCATGACTCCACCGGCCGCGACGCCCTCCCCGACGCCCTCCGCGAGCTGATGCGCGACGTCGGAGCCCCCGACCGCATCCGCGCGTTCGGCTACACGGAGGAGGACGTCCCGGATCTGGTCGACGGCGCGCGCAAGCAGGCGCGCCTGCTCACGATCGCGCCGCGCGAGCCGTCGGACGACGACCTCGCGGCGATCTTCCGCGCCTCGCTGTAGCCGCCATCCGCCGCTCCGCGGCCTCGCGTCGGGGACCCCTAGGTAGACTTACGAGCATGGGCAAGGATCCCAAGATCTCGCTTCAGACGCTGAAGCTCCTCCGAGCGATGCTCGACCACCCCGCAGACGAGTTCTACGGGCGCGAGCTCGGAGCAGAGACAGGTCTGGCGAGCGGGACGCTCTACCCCGTCCTGAACCGGCTGGAGAACGCGGGCTGGCTGACCAGCCACTGGGAGAAGCTCGACCCGCGAGTCGCCGGTAGGCCTCCCCGACGCCTCTACCGCTTGACCGGAGCGGGCGAGACGGCGGCGAGGGCTGCTTGCGACGAGCACCTCCGGCCGCTCCTGCGCCCATTGCCGCAGCCGAGGGGTTCCTTCGCGTGAGCATCGCCGTCGCGCTCGGGATCTTCGTCCCGATCGGCCTCGCGCTGGCCGGGCGCGAATGCTGGGGCTGGCTCGGCGTGTGGTCGCGGGGCCTCGTCCGCTCCGCGGCGCGGCGCCTGCCCGCGCCCGCGCGCGCCGACGTGGAAGCTGAGTGGCTCGCCGAGCTGGACAGCTTCGACGACCGCCGGCTGGCCGGGTTGGTCTGGGCGCTCGACCTGCGGGTCCGCGCCGCGAGTCGCATGAGGCGTGATGGCTGCGCCGCGCGCCGCGACAGCTCGAGTCCCGACCCCCTGCCGCCACGCAGGGTCCACGCGACGTCACTGGCGCTCGCCACGCTTCTCGAGCGGCAGGGCGGGGCCGGGAGCCCCTGTCCTCTGTGTGGCGCGCCTCTCGATCCGCGCCCGCACGTGTTTCACGCCGGTTCTCTCGCGACGCGGGGCTCGCCAGACAACGTGGTGGCCGTCTGCTCGTCATGCAATGGCACGCTCGACCGCGGTTGATGCCAGCCGCTGCGGAGGTGCTCACATTCGGCCTGAGCCGAAAGGTGGTGGCCGGGTGGGTGGGCGGCCGCCGCCGGCCGCGCCTCGGGGGAGCGCCGCCCGCGCGCGGCGGAGGCCGGACCCCTACCCGAGGATCGGGACGGTGCGGTCGTCGGCGAGGTCGGACAGCGCGTCCTGCATCACGCCGGTGACGTGGTCGTAGGCCGACTTGCCGTCGATGTCGTCGAGGTCGATCGGCGGGAGCACCTCGACGGTGATCTGCGCCGGTAGGGGGATGCGGGTCGGGAGGTCGAGCATCGTCAGGCCGAAGGGCGGGGCGATCTGGAAGGGCATGACCTTGATCCGCGTCAGCCGGTCGAAGCCCGTGGCCTTCGCGAGCCGCTGGCCGCGCGTGAGGAAGAGCGCCGTCTCCTGCCCGCCGATCGAGACGACGGGGACGATCGGCACCTCCATCTTGCGCGCGAGGCGCAGGAAGCCGCGGCGGCCGCCGAAGTCGATCTCGGCCTGGCGCCACGAGGGGCGGTAGGTCTCCCAGTCGCCGCCGGGGTACACGAGCACCGCGGCGCCGCGCTCCAGGGCACGCTCGGCGTTGTCGTGGCTGGCCGGCATCCCGCCGTACTTGCGCAGGCCGCGCCCGGCGAGCGGCAGCCCGACCGCCATGTCGTGCACGAGCTGGTGGAACAGGCGGTCGGTGCCGAAGTGCCGGATGAAGGAGAACGCGAAGACGAAGGTGTCGGCGATCAGCGTGCCGCCGGAGTGGTTGCCGACCAGCAGCACCGGGCCGTCGGCCGGGATGTTCTCGAGCCCCTTCACCTTCGGGCGGAAGTAGGGCTGGAGCAGGGCGTCGTAGAGCTCGACCGTCGCGTCGATGTAGGCAGGATCGCGCTCGTCGAGCGGGTCGTCGGCCCGCGAGCTCGTGAGATCCCCCAGGCCGGTCTCGACCGTAGCTTTGAGTGCGTTCAATCCGGTGCCGATGAAAGTCATCCCATTTCCGGGTACCCGAAACGCGGCCGACGATGAACGAGACCTTGAACACCCTGGTCAAGCGGTTCGACGCACGCGTGCTCGAGCTGAACCGGCGCGAGGCCCGCGTGCGCCTCGAGGGGCCCGGCGTCGGTGAGTGGGACGCCGTCCTGAGGGACGGGACGGCGAGGCTGGAGGCCGCCGACGGCAAGGCCCCGGACGCGATCATCAGCGCCGACGGCCGCACGTGGCATCAGCTGGCCACGAATCTGCGCGGTGGGATGGACGCCTTCCGCGCCGGGCGGCTGACGGTGCGGCGCGACCTGCACCTCGGCGTCGGCTTCCTCGCGGCGACCGCCGGCACCGACGGCGACGAAGCCGCCCTGCGGTTCATCGGCGTCGAGACGGAGATCGGCGAGATCTCGACGATGCAGGCGGGCAGCGGCTCCCCCGTCGTGCTCCTCCACGGCCTCGGCGCGACGAAGGCCTCGTTCCTCCCCACGCTGGCCGCGCTCGCCGACCACCACCGCGTCATCGCGATCGACCTGCCCGGCTTCGGCGACTCGGCCAAGCCGCTGAACGCGCCGTACCACGCGCCCTTCTTCGCGCGGTCCGTCGTCGGCCTCCTCGACGCGCTCGGCCTCGAGAGGGCGGACGTCGTCGGCAACTCGATGGGCGGGCGGATCGCGATCGAGATGGGCCTGCGCCACCCCGACCGCGCGCGGCGCCTCGCGCTGCTCGCCCCGAGCCTCGCCTGGCTGCGCGACCGCCCGTGGGCGCCGCTCCTGCGCCTCATCCCGCCCCAGCTCGGCGCCATCCAGCCCGCGCCGCGGCCGATCGTCGAGGGCATCGTGCGCCGTCTCGTCCCCGGCGGCGCCGAGGGCTGGAGCGCCGCGGGCGTCGACGAGTTCCTGCGCTCCTACCTGACCCCGAACGGCCGCGCCGCGTTCTACGCCGCCGCGCGCAACATCTACCTGGAGGAGCCGCACGGCGAGAAGGGGTTCTGGACGCGGCTGCCGCGCCTCGAGGTCCCCTCGCTGTTCGTCTGGGGCCGCCACGACCAGCTCGTGCCGCTGCGATTCGCCGACCACGTCCGCGAGGCGCTGCCCAAGGCGCGCCACCTCGAGCTCAACTGCGGGCACGTCCCGCAGCTCGAGCGCCCGCAGGTCGTGCACGATGCACTCCGGAGGTTTCTCGCGGAGGAGTAGTGTCCTCATATGACACGGACGCTCGCCCTTGCGGCGACCCTCATCACTGCGCTGGCCTTCGCGGCGCCGGCGAGCGCCACCACGATCTACGCGACGTCGGGGGACAAGCTGTGGACCAAGGTCATCCCGGCGCCGAACCCCGCGGTCGCCGCGAGTCAGTCGTACACGGGACTGCAGAACGGCGAGCAGATCTTCGCGCTCGACTACAACCCGGCCGGCGCCAGGCTGTACGGCCTGGGCAAGGGCGGCGGCGGTACGGACGGGGTGTACGAGATCGACCCCGCCACCGCCGCGGCCACCCGTCTCACCCCCACCGGGACGAACTTCACCGGCACCCTGGGGCAGGGCACGGGCTTCGACTTCAACCCTGTCTTCACCGACGTCGCACGCTTCATCGAGCTCGGCAACCGGACCACCCGCCTCTTCAGCGACGACGGCTCGGGCTACCTCGACGCGTTCAACACCGGCTACGTCGACGCCGAGCCGGTCGACGACCCCCACGAGGGGACCGACCCGGCGGTCGCCGGGATCGCGTACACGAACAACTTCCACGGGGCGACCACGAGCACGGGCTACGTCTACGACGCGTCCCCGAACCCGGACGTCCTTGCGACGATCCCGGCCGCCGGCGACGGCGACCGGCTCAGCCCGGCCCCCGTGAGCCTCACGACGAGCGACTCGACCGGCCTCAACGCCAGCCCGTTCGGCGGACTCGACATCGCCCCCGGCGACAACGCGAAGGCGTACGGCGTCTTCAACTTCACGAGCGGGTCCGACTGGAACCTGTACACCGTCAACCTCGACACGGGAGCGGTCGCCGGCGTCCCGAACGGCTTCATGACACAGAACGTCGCGCTCTACGGGATGACGGTGGCGCCCGACCAGACCGCCCGGTTCACGGCCGGCGTCGTCGGCGCGGACGAGGGCCAGGACCTCCTCGTCCCGGTCGAGCGCACCGCGACGACGGGCGAGCTCGACGTGGACTGGGAGGTCGTCGGCGGGACCGCGAGCGCCGGGCCCGACCTCGGCGACGCGAGCGGGACGCTGCACTTCGACGCCGGGGAGGCGACGCAGGACGTCGTGATCCCCGTGACCGACGACGCCGACGACGAGGGCGTCGAGACGGTCGACGTCGAGCTCTTCCGGCCGACCGGCAACGCCATGGTCGGCGACCCCTACACCAAGCGCGTGATCATCTCGGCGAGCGACGCGCCCCCGGACGACGACGGTGACGGCGGTGGCGACGGAGGCGGAGGAGACCCGCCGCCCGCCGACGGAGGCCCGCCGAAGGGCCTCCCGCCGGTCGTCACCCCGCCCGCGCCCGACGCCGCGCCGGTCATCTCGGCCCGCGCCGCGCGGCAGCGCGCCCGCCGCGCTCGGCGCCGCGGGATCCGGTTCTCGCTCACGACGAACGAGGCGATCCAGCTCGTGGCCGAGCTCCGCGTGCGCGGCCGCCGGATCGGCCGCCTGCGGCGCTCGGTGGCCGCCGGCACGAACGCGCTCGTCCTGCGCGCCACGCGCCGCCAGCGGCGCAGGCTCAAGCCGGGGAGGGCCGTCATCATCGTGCTGACCGCGACCGACGCGGCGGGCAACGTGACGACGAAGACGCTCGGCGTGCGCCTGAAGCGCTGAGACCGATCCGAGACTGACAGCCGGATCGCGGCGGCTTACCGTCGCACCATGCTGAGGACCGCTCTCGCGCTCGCCGGCTCGGCGATCGCGCTCGCGCTGACCGCCGCCCCCGCCGCCGCCGATCCCGCGGACGCCCTGATCTACGCCACCACGGGCGACACGCTGCTGAGCTTCCGCGAGGGGCCGCCGGTCACCCAGGTCGACGAGGACCCGTTCGTGGGCCTCGGCACCGCCAAGATCGTCGCGCTCGACTTCCGGCCCGCCGGCGGCGAGCTGTACGGCCTGCGCCGCGAGAGCGGCGGCACGTTCCTCGGGCTGGTGAAGATCGATCCCATCACCGCGCAGCTCTCCCCTGTCGGCGACGCCTTTACGGGCGGCTGGGCGTTCTTCAACGTCGAGGAGCTGGGCTTCGACTTCAGCCCGGTGGCGGATCGCGCGAGGGCAGGGTTCGGCGACGACCTCAACCTCCGCTTCCATCCGCAGACCGGCGTCGTCACGAACGACGGGCCGCTGCAGTACCCGGCCGGCGACCCGAACGACCCGGCCGACCCGGCGCCCCTCGGCCTCGCCTACGACGACAACGTCCACGGCGCGGTGAGCACCACGCTCTACGGCTACGACACGGCGCCCAACCCCGACGTGTTCTTCACGCTCGCCAACCCGAACAACGGGGTGATGACGACGCTCGGCAGCAACGGGACGATCAACGCCGAGGCGCTGGGCGGGTTCGACGTGCAGGCCGGCACCGGCGCCGCGTTCGTCGTGCTCAAGCAGGCCGCGGCGCCGAACTGGGACGTCTACGACGTCAACCTCTCGACGCCGTCGACCAGCAACGGGCGCCTCGTGTCCCCCGACCCGGTCTACGGGATCGCGATCGCGCCGGACTCGCTCCTCCGCTTCACCGGGACCGAGGCCGGCGACGAGAGCAGCGGCATCCAGGTGCACGTCGCCCGCAGCGGCGACACGGACAGCGCGACGGCCGTGAAGTGGGTCGTCACCGGCGGCACCGCCTCGGGCGCCGACCTGAGCGCCTCCTCCGGCACCGTCGCCTTCGCCGAAGGCCAGGCGGCCGCGAGCTTCGTGCTCCCGACCGTCGACGACGCCGGCCAGGAGGGCGAGGAGACGGTGAAGCTCGAGCTGCGCGAGCCGGAGAACGGCGCGTTCGCCGGCATCCCGTTCCAGCGAACGGTGACGATCCCCGCCAACGACGCTCCGCCCGCTGACGGCGACGGCGACCCGCCCCCGGCCCCGCCCGGCGACGGCCCGCCGCTTCCCCCGCCGCCCCCGCCGGGGCCCGGCGCCGACACCACCGCGCCCTTCCTCACGCTCAGCGCACAGCGCCAGCGAGCGCGGCGCGCCCGTCGCAGCGGCGTCCGCTTCTCGCTCACCACGGACGAGGCGGTCCAGCTCGTCGCCGAGCTGCGCGTGCGCGGCCGCCGGATCGGCCGCCTGCGCCGCTCGGTGGCCGCCGGCACGAACGCGCTCGTCGTACGCGCCGCGCGCCGCCAGCGGCGCAAGCTCAAGGCGGGGAGGGTCGTCGCCATCGTGTTGACCGCGACCGACGCGGCGGGCAACGTGACGACGAAGACGCTGGGCGTGCGCCTGCGCCCTAGCCGGCCGCGGTAGGTCACAGCGGCGCATCACACGTCGAGGAGCTCGGCGTTGTCCGCCGCGAAGGGGATCCCGCGCTGACGCAGCATCACCGTGAAGCGCAGCGCGCGAGCGTGGTCGCGGACGTTGCCGAGGATGAACGAGCGCTCGTCCTCGCCCGGCGCGACGTGCTCGCGGACGAGGCGCTGCGCCTCGCGCTGGGGCAGCGCGGAGAGCGGGATCGGCGCTCCCGTCAGCCCTAGCGCGCCGTGGCGCGAGACGAACGCGATCGCGCTGTCGGCGTGCTCGAACGCCAGCCCGCTCAGCCTGCGCACCGAGTAGTTGAACTCCGTCTCCACCAGCCGCACGAGCTGGTCGTCGTCGACCAGCAGGGCGAAGACGGGGACGGCGCGGCCGGGCGCGGGGTGCAGCGTCGAGGGGATCGCCCCGTAGGCCGAGACGTGGGAGGAGTAGACGATGTCGTAGTCGTGCAGCGTGCCGGCGAGGACCTCGATCCGCACGTCGTCGCCGAGCTTGCGCCGCAGCACCTCCGGCGCCCCGTTCGCGCCGTAGGCGAGCAGCACGTGGCGCCCCTCCCGCCCGACGTCGCGGCCCAGCACGTAGGAGCGGTGCGGCGGGACGTACGGGTACGCCAGCGCGCGCTCGACGATCGCGTCGTCGCCCTCGGCCAGCGGATAGCGCCGCGCCCGCGCGAGCAGCTCGGCGTCGAGCTCCTCGCCGCTCAGCCGGCTGAGGCGCGGGCAGCCGGGGGGAAGCGTCAACCGAGGATGGGGAACGCCCTGCGGCGCGCGAGAGTGTCCATGCCGCGCTGGATGCTCGCACGGACCTCCTCGTACTTGGCGTCGACGTAGTCGTCGTCGCTCGCCCGCTCGGGGTCGTGCTCGACCTCGATCGGCTCCTGGAACGCGGTCCGGATCTTCGCGGGGAACGGGATCTCCGGAAGGATCGCCGGCGAGAGGCCCCACGGGGCGCTGATCGCGAACGGGAACATCTTCAGCCGCGCCACGCGGTCGAGCTGGAGGAGCTTCGCGAGCCTGCGGCCCGAGAAGACGACGGGCATCGAGTCGGGGCCGCCGACGGTCGCGATCGGGACGATCGGGACGCCGGCGTTGATCGCCATCCGCACGAACCCCTTGCGCCCGGCGAGGACCGCCTCGTCGCGCTTGGTCCACGGGCGCAGCGAGTCGACCTCGCCGCCCGGCCACAGCGCGACGTCGCGCCCGTTCGCGAGCGCGGTCGCGATGCTGTCGGGCGCCGCGGGCAGCACGCCCATCTTGCGGAAGTAGTCGCCGATCACCGGCGCGGCCATCAGCGCGTCGTGCGCGGTGCCGTGGAGGATGCGGTCGGTGCCGAAGCGCCGCCACCACTGCACGCCGACGGTCCACGCGTCCCACACGAACGGGGCGCCGGAGTGGATGCCGATGAGCAGGGCCGGCGGCTCGGGGATGCGCTCCCACCCCTCGATCTCCATCCGGAACCAGTAGTCCATCAGCGGGTTCCAGAAGTACTTCTGGCGCTCCATGAGCGCCGCCTGCTCCTCGCCGACGTCGAGCGACCAGTCGCCCGCCCGGTCGGCGACCCAGCCGGCGACGCCGGACGCCTTCTCCCGGCGGTCGTCGGCCTTGCGCCTCGCCTTGCGCGCGTGCTCGCGCGCCTGCGTCGTCGTCATGCCCCTGCTCCCCTCGGTGGCTCCCGATGAGAGCCGTACCCGAGCGGGCGGGTGCTTATCGCCTCCGTCGCGGGTCGCGGATCAGCAGCTCGACGTTGCGGTCGGTCTCGGTGCCCGCGCGCACCGTGTCCGGCTCGCCCGACGGCGGCTTCGGCGGGCGCTGCGGGTCGTTCCACCCGATCGCGCGGCCCAGCGAGGCGAGCTGCGCGTCGGTGAAGCCGGCCGCCGGGCCGGGCGGCGGGACCTCCGCCGGCGCGGCGTGGTCGAGCACGGTGCCGAACAGCGAGAGCGTGCCGTCGCGGTTGTCGAACAGCTCGAGCGTGCGGCTCTGCTGCGGCCAGTCGATGTGCGACGCGGTGGCGACCTCCCACAGCGCGAGGCGGCCGCGGCGGTGCAGGTTGACCTCGTTGTTGTGCGTGTGGCCGGCGACGTAGGCGACGACGTTGCGCGTCTTGAGGAGCAGGTCGCGGATCGTCTGGCTGCCCGTGACCCCGAGGTGGATCGGGGTCGACCGCCGCGGGTCCTCGTCGCAGCCCGGCGTCTCGCAGTCGCCCGCGGCCTCGTCGGTCACGTCGGCGGTCATGGTCTCGAGCGTGTGGTGGCCGTAGACGACGATCAGCTCGTTGCGGCGGGCGGCCCGGCGCAGCTCGCGGCGCAGCCACTTGTACTGCGGGTGGTCGATGTTGCCGTTGCTGCTGCCGCCCTCGGCGACCGTGTCGATCGAGACGAAGCGCAGGCCGCGGCGCGGCGAGAACGAGTAGTAGGACGCGGTGCGGCCCGAGGCGCGGTTCTCGCGCGGGTCGACGTTGCGCAGGCCCGTCCCGCGGCCGAGCACCTGCTTGTACTCCTTGCGGTCGATGACGCGGCGGTCCGGGTCGGGCGGGACCTTCTGCGCGTCCTCGAGCAGCTTGCGGATCGTCTCGGGATCCTGGAGCAGCGGCAGGAAGCGGCGCAGGTCGCCGCCGAGCGTGGTCGGGTCGACCGCGTCGCCCGGGAAGACCTTGATGCAGCCGGTGGCCAGCGGGCGGATCAGCGGGTTGTTCGCGGTGATCGTGCCCTCGAGCAGGCCGTCGTGGTTGCCGCGGGCCAGGTAGGGCGGCACGTCGAGGCCGGCCGCGGTGAACGGCTGCTGCGCGCGGTCGTAGAGGCCGGGGTACTTCGGCCACGCGTCGTAGAGGCCGGGCGGCGTGCCCTCGGGCGGCGTGCGGTTCGGGTCCCAGAAGCCGGCGAAGCGCTCGACCGGCACGTCGGCCGGCCAGTCGCTGTAGTCGCCGACGCCGGTGTAGCGGCGCGCGGCGACGTCGGCGTTCATGCGCGCGACCTCCTCGGCCGACGCGGCGTCGCACGGATTGCCGGGGCCGACGGGCTTGCCGCTGAACGGGTCGATCGTGCCGCCGCGCAGCACGCCGAGCATCCAGCGCGCCTCGTTGAGCTGCTGGTTGTCGATGAGGTCGCCGGTGCCGACGGCGAGCGCCATCCGCGCGCGGCGGCCGCGGCGGCCGCGCACGCGGCTCGTGCGCTGCGCGTTCATCGCCCGCACGACCTGGTCGAACGTCTGCGTCGCCATGACGTCGTTCGGCCGCCAGCCGTCCTTCACGTCGCCGCCGGTCTGGTCGAGGAAGTCGACGCGGATCGGCGAGATCTCGTCGAGGATCTGCGGGTCGGTGAGCTGGCCGAAGTAGATCAGCGAGCGCCGCGTCCGCGCCCGTCCCGCCCGCGCGCGTGCGCCAGGCCCGCGCCGCACGACGTACGGCTCTCCGGGCGCCGCGCGCAGCAGCTCGAACGCGCCGTCGCCCGACGGCAGGAGCGTGCGG
>DASVRH010000246.1:0-8475 GCA_036388715.1 Solirubrobacteraceae bacterium
CGCCCATCTCCTCGTCGGAGATCTCCTCCGGCTCGCGCGAGCAGATCGGGCAGCCCGGGTCGCGGCGGACCTTCAGCTCGGTGAACGTGGCGCCCAGCGCCTCGTACAGGAGCAGCCGGCCGATGAGCGGCTCGCCGATCCCGACGACGAGCTTGATGACCTCCGTCGCCTGGAGCAGGCCCATCGTTCCCGGCAGCACGCCGAGCACGCCGTTGGCCCCGCACGACGGCGCCAGCTCCGCCGGCGGCGGGACGGGGTACAGGCAGCGGTAGCACGGCCCGTCGTACGGCGCGAAGACCGAGAGCTGCCCGTCGAAGCCGAGGATCGACGCGCTGACGACCGGGATCTTCAGCCGCACCGTCGCGTCGTTGAGCAGGTAGCGCGTCGGGAAGTTGTCGACGCCGTCGACGATGACGTCGTAGCCCTCGATGATCTCCATGATGTTGGAGCCGTCGAGGCGCGTCTGGTACTTGACGACGTTCACGTCGGGGTTCAGCGCCTTGATCGTCTCCTCGGCGGAGTCGACCTTCGGGACGCCGACGCGGTCGGTCGTGTGGATGACCTGGCGCTGGAGGTTCGAGACGTCGACGACGTCGTCGTCGACGACGCCGAGCGTCCCGACGCCGGCCGCGGCGAGGTACAGGGCGGTCGGCGCGCCGAGGCCGCCGGCGCCGAGCAGCAGGACCTTGGCGTCGAGGAGCTTGACCTGCCCCTCCTCCCCGATCTCGGGAAGCAGGAAGTGGCGCGAGTAGCGCTGGCGCTGCTCGGGCGTGAACGCGCGCGGGACCTCGACCTCGTAGCCGCGGTCCTTCCACAGCGTGATCCCGCCGGTCATCGACGCGACGTTCGTGTAGCCCAGCTCGTCACGCAGCGTCTTGGCCGCGAGCGCGCTGCGGTTGCCGGAGGCGCAGTACAGGACGACCCGCTGCGAGCGGTCGGGGGCGCTGCCCTCGATCCGCGACTCGAGATGGCCGCGCGGCACGTGCAGCGCGCCCGGCAGCTTGCCCTGCGCGACCTCCTCGGTCTCGCGGACGTCGACGATCGCCACGCCGTTGCCGACGAGCGGCTTCACGTCGGCCGGATCGATCTCCTCGATCTGGCTCTTGACCTGGCGGATGAACTCGGCGCCGGAGGGCGTCACGGCTGAAACTCCTGAATCGCGGTCGGCTTTCCTGCTTCAGAAAGTGTAGTACGCCCGTACCCTCGTGGCTGCATGCCGCTCCGCGTCCAGCTGGCCGTCGTCCTGACCGCGACGTTCGCCGTCCTCGCGGCCGGAGCGCTGGTGCTGAGCGACGACCCCGAGCAGCTCGGACCGCTCCGCCTCCAGGGCGCGATCCGCCCCCCCGACATCCCCCCGTCGGACTTCCGCCTCGTCGACCAGGACGGCGAGGAGACGACGCTCGCCGACGTCCGCGGCGACGTCGCGATCGTCACCTTCCTCTACACGACGTGCGAGGACACCTGCCCGCTGGCGGCGCAGCAGATCCGCGTCGCGCTCGACCGCCTCGGCCACGACGTGCCGGTCCTCGCCTTCGCCGTCGACCCACCCCGCGACACGCCCGAGCGCGCGCGGCGCTTCGTCGCGAAGCAGGGGATGCTCGGCCGGATGCGCTTCCTCACCGGGCCGCGGGCCGAACTCGAGCGTCAGTGGCGCGCCTACGGCATCAAGCCGCAGGGCGACGGCTTCGAGCACACCGCGCACGTCGTCCTGCTCGACGAGCGCGGGCGCCAGCGCGTCGGCTTCCCCGTCGACAAGCTCAGCCCGGAGGCGCTTGCCCATGACGTTCGGCTGCTCGAGTCCGGCGCCGATCGATGAGCGCGCGGATCGAGATCCACCCGACCACGACCACGACGGGCAGGACGTAGAGCAGCTGGGCGAGCCAGTGGCCGGCGTGGGCGAGGGGGATCATTCGTTCAGCGGGGAGAGCAGGTAGAGGCCGAGGACGGTGAAGCAGACCATGACCGCCAGCATCCAGTACTGGGAGTCGGTGGCCTTCTTCGCGTCGCGGTAGAAGGTGAGCGCGCGCTCGTGGGCGAGCACCAGCGCCGCGACGTGTCCGAGGATCAAGCTACCCACCTGGACGTACCAGATGTCGTTCGACCCGACGATGCCGTAGTCGATCGTCTGGTCCGCGGTGCCGAAGATGTCCGAGCCCTCGCCGAGCGGGTCCGAGACGAGGTAGCCCAGCGCCTGCCCCTGGTAGGCCAGCAGCGAGAAGTAGTGCGCGACGACGTAGGCCAGCGCGATCGGCACCAGCGAGTGCGCGAAGGCGCGCGCGAGCTCGGTCGGTGAGCGGTCGCGGTCGACGGTCCGCATCCCGGCGACGCCGAGGCGGTAGAGCACGAAGACGAAGACCAGCATCAGCACGAGCCCGAGCGTGTAGACGAGGCGCGTCGCGTCGGCCGCGCCGAGGCCCGCGTCCATGGCGGTGTCCTGGAGGTTGCTCGCCACGTCCGTCCAGATCGGCCCTTCCTTGAAGCCGTCGAACGACGTCACGCCGATCGCGACCACGACGAGGGCGACCAGCCCGGGCTCGGCCCCCAGCCTCGTGACGCCGGCGAGCGGGCGGCGCAGCCACAGCGAGTGCTCGCGCCAGTCGAACGCCGACAGCAGGCCGAACAGGCGGAAGTAGACGCCGAAGCCGTCGCCGCGCCGCGCCCAGGCCTCGACGCCGTAGAGGCTCATCCCCACGAGCTGGATCGCCGCGTAGGCGAGGGCCAGGATGGCGAGCGTGCTCGGGTCGTCGCGCTGGGGCGAGACGTTCTCGAGCCACCCGTACGCGGCGATCGCCGCGACGGCCGGCCACCACCCCAGGCGCTCGGGGTAGGGCAGCGGCTCGGGCAGGACGCCGCGCGCGACACGGTTCGCGACCCAGCCGAACGCCCGCCCGACCGCCCGCCACGGGTTGAACGCGCGGAAGACGTCGCCGAAGAGCAGGCTCAGCACCGGGATGCCGACCCAGAAGATGACGTGGACCGTCGTCGGCGCGAGGTTGGCCTGGACGTTCTGCGTGCCCTCGAGCCCCGCGTAGACGACGATCGCGAACGTGGCGATGCCGACGAGGCCGCACAGGATCTCGACGAGGATCCCGAGGAGCGTGGGAAGCCGCAGGAGCCGGCGCTCGCGCAGGTCCTCGAAGCGCGGCTGCTGCCACAGGTAGGCGAGCCCGACGAACGAGACGACGAGCACGACCGTCGCGCCGATGAAGAAGGCCTGCTCCGGGATCGGCAGGTCCTCGCGGCCCACGATCCCGTGGGCGAGAGGTGCCCATCCCGGGATCACTTCGGGCGGACTTCGAGCTTGGCCAGCAGCTCGCCGGTGTCGTGCTCCTCGATCTCGAAGATCCCCTCGAGGTTCGCCTTGAAGCGGATGATCTGGGCCTCCCTGCTGACCTCGACCTCCTTGTCGAAGCCGTGGACGTGCGCCTCGCCGGGGGCGTCGGAGACGAAGCGCAGCGCGATCGTGTCGCCGCTGTCGTACTTCAGCGTCTGCGCGCCGCCGACCGGCTTGCCGCCGCGGATGCGGATCGTCTCGAGTCGCGGCTTGGGCGCCGCGGGCTGCTCCTCGCCCTCCGGCGTCGTCTGGACGCCGGCCTGGGTCTGCGCCGGCGTCGTGCCGCCGCTGTCGGAGCTCTCGTCGTCGCCGCCCGAGGAGGCGGCGAGCGCGATGCCGCCGACGAGCACGACCGCGGCGATGATCAGCAGGACGATGCGCTGTCGCGGAGCCATGGCGCAGCAGGTTAACGACGAGGGGCGGGCACACGGCCCGCCCCTCGTGTCAGGCGTTCAGGCGTACGCGGCTAAGAGCAGCGCGCGTTCGTCTGGGCGGTCGCCGTCTCGCCCTCCTCGGGCGTGAAGACCACCGTGATCTTGCGCGAGCCGTTGGTGCAGCCGCCGATGGCCTCGAAGTAGCCGCGCTTCTTGCCGCGGATCCTCTTCGTGACGCGCTTGACCTTCGAGGTGACGCGCTTGACCGCGTTGCTCAGGGTCGGGAGCGGGTGCAGCAGCGTGTCCGGCACCTGGAACTCGAGCGCCGTGGCGTTCCCGCGGCGGACGAACTGCGCGGGGATCGCCGCGGCGAGCTCGATGGCGCACTTCGTGGCCGGGTCCGTCGAGTTCGGGCTGCCGGCGACGTACAGGTTCGCCTTGCGGTCGCCCTGGTTGATGACCTGGACGCTCGCGTTGCAGATCACCGACTTGTCGTTCGGGTCGTTGCGGTTGCCGGTCTCGTTCTCGATGAAGCCGTTGCCCACGATCGACTTGGCCGGGCAGGCGCTCGGGCCCTGGTTGTCCAGGGTCGCCTTCGAGCAGCCGGGGGCAGCGTTCGTGTTGACCTGCGTGCCGCCGAAGCGGATCGAGTACTTCTTGACGGGCGACGGGCGGCGGTTCGAGACCTCGCCGACCTTGTAGTCGAAGTTGATGCCGATCGGCACGGGCTTCTTCTTCGTGCCCTTCACGCGCGGCGTGGTGGAGCCGTCGACGTCGTAGGTGTTGGTGACGGCGTCCTGCGCGATGGCGATCGCCGCGACGGCGAACACCAGAATCACGGCAGTGCCGGCGACCCAGAGCTTCCTCATGTACCTCTCCTAAAGGGGGACGTGGAGTACGCGGGGACCATACCCCGCTCCGGCCGTACGACACAGCAAGGGGCCAGGAGTTGCGGGAAAGGCGTCGTAGCATCCGGTCGCTTGAGGCCTCCGGTCGACACGATCACCGCCCCGCCCTTCCCGGCGAAGCTCCCCTGGGTCAACGCCGCGGGGCTGCGGATGGACCAGCAGCGCGGCCGCCCCGTCCTCGTGGAGTTCTGGGACTTCTGCCGCGTCAGCTCGCTGCGCACGCTGCCCTACGTCAAGGCGTGGCACGAGCGCTACGAGGACGAGGGGCTGCGCGTCGTGTCGGTCCACTGCCCCGGGTTCGACGCGTCGCGCTCCGACGACGACGTGCGCGCGGCCGTCGAGCGGCTGGGTATCGAGCATCCCGTCCTCATCGACGCGCAGCTGCGGCTGTGGACGGCCTACGACAACGAGGGCTGGCCCGCGCGCTACCTGTGGGCGCCGGCCGAGCGCGGCCACGTGCTGCACGAGTTCCACTACGGCGAGGGCGCCTACGCGGAGACCGAGCGGGCGATCCAGGAGCTGCTCGGCACCGAGCGCGAGCCCGTCGCGCCGCTGCGGCCGGAGGACGACCCGCGGGCGCGCGTCGTCGTGCCCACGCGAGACCGCGCGGGGGCGTGGTCGGGCCCGTACGAGGCGGGCGGCGTGTGGGCCGTCCTCTCGGGGAGCGGCGCGGTCGTGGCCAACGGGCGCACGATCGACGTGCGCCATCCCGGCGCTTACCCGCTGATCGAGCACGACCGCCACACGACCGGGGTGCTCGACCTCGACGTGGGCGCGGGCGTCGCGTGTCACGCGGTCTGCTTCACGCCCGGCGTCGCGCCGTGAGGACGGTCGCTGTCGACGTGGTGCGCGAGCTGTCGCTCGCGCGGCGGCCGGGCGACCAGGCGCCCGCCCACGTGTCCGCCGCGAGCGGCCTGGTGCGCAGCGGCGACTGGCTCTACGTCGTCGTCGACGACGAGACCGGGCTCGGCGTCTTCCCCGCCCGCGGCGACGAGCCCGGGCGCCTGCTGCGCCTGCCCGGCGAGCAGCTGCCGAACGACCCGGTCGCGCGCAAGCAGGCCAAGCCCGACCTGGAGGCGCTGTGCGTGCTGCCGGACGGCGCGCTGCTCGGCCTCGGCTCCGGCTCGGCGCCCCCGCGCCGGCGCGGGTTCGTCTGGGACCTCGACGGCAACGGCGCGCTGCGCGGCCGCCCGCGCGACGTCGACCTGGCGCCGCTCTACGACGAGCTGGGTCGCCACCTCGCGCAGCTGAACGTCGAGGGCGCGACGGTGGCGGGCGACGAGCTGCTGCTCGCGCAGCGCGGCAACAGCGCCGAGGGCGTCAACGCGATCGTGGCGCTGGACCTCGCCGCCGTGGTCGCGGAAGTGGCGGCGTCGGCGACGATCCCGGCTTCCGCGCTGCGGGCGATCGAGCGCCACGACCTGCCCGAGCTCAACGGCGTGCCCGCGACGTTCACCGACCTCGCGACGCTGCCGGACGGGCGGATCCTCTACACCGCCTGCGCGGAGGCGACCGACGACCCGGTGCGCGACGGCGAGTTCGTCGGCGCGGTCGCCGGCGTGCTGGGCGGCGAGGCGTCGCTCCTCGACCCCGCCTTCAAGGTCGAGGGCGCCTGGGCGGAGGCGGACGGCGAGCTGCTGCTCGTCGCGGACGCCGACGACCGCGCGATCCCCGCGCCGCTGTTGCGCGTCGCGGGCGCCCATCTCTGGTGAGAGCGCCTCCGGACGGATGATCGATGGCTTGGGGTCCTCGGGTGGGCGTAGGGTCGGTATGTCGTGCCCCCGGGTGACCCCAACCCCTGCTCCAAGCTCACCCGGCGCGAGGCCCTCGTGCTGGGCGCGGCCGCGGGCGTCACGGCGACGGTCGGCGTCGCTCCCGACGCCCTCGCGAGCACGTCGGTGGGCGGCACCGGCTCGGGCTCGGGCCCCGCGTACCTGCGGCGCTCCGGCTACGTCGAGCGCGTCGGCGAGCGGTTCCTCGTCGGGGGCCATGCGCTGACGCTCGTCTCGGTCGCCGACGTGGCCGGCGCGCGGGCCGACGCGGACCTGCGCGGGCACGACGCGGCGTTCTCGCTGACGCTCACCGGCCCCGCCGACGTGATCCCCTCCGCGCTCTACGAGGTCCACAACGACATGCTCGGGCCGTTCCCGCTCTTCCTCGGCCCCATCGAGGAGGTCCGCGGGACGACCCAGACCTACGAGGCGGTCATCGACCGCACGATCCGCGTGCGGACGACCGGGCCCGCGCCCGCCTCGCTCATCAAGGACGCCGCGCCGGCACCGTCGGCGCCCGCGCACGGCGGGCCGGACGGCGAGCCCGCGCCCGTCCCCTCCGCCCGCGACCTGGAGATCGTGGCCGCCCGCGAGCGCGTGGTGCTCGTCGCGCGGGCGACCCGCAGGCGCCGCGCGCGCCACGCCCACAACCGCCAGCGCCGCGCCCACCTGAACCGCATGACCTTCGTGCGCCGCCAGCGCAAGGCCGCCAGGAACATCCGGCGCCGCTGGCTCGTCCGGCACGGCGTCTAGCCCGCCGGCTCCCAGTCCGCGAGCAGGTTGCGCAGCCGCGGCGGCCCCTCGTCGTCGAGCTCGACGACGGTGCCCGGCCAGTACGGGCTCCCGCTCCCTCCGCTGCCGAGGAAGACGCGCTCGTGCACCCAGCAGCCGGTGTTCACGAGCCGCGGCCCGCCGGGCGCCTGCCACTCGCCGGGCGGGTCGCCTTCGAGCGGGCCGGCGCGGTGGGTGTGGCCGAACAGCACCCACGATGCGTCGATGCCGAGGCGGCGCACCGCCTCGCCCATCGCCCGCAGCCCCGCGCGGCGCAGCTCGGCCGCGCTCAGGTCGGGGCCGACCGGCCCGAGGCCCGCGAGGTTCAGCAGCCGGACGGCCATCGGGAACGCCGCGACGAGCGCACGGTCGCGCAGCGGCCGCGGGCCGGAGTCGGTGAGCAGCCGCCAGGTGTTCTGCGTGCCCTTCTGGCGCTCGAAGCCGAGCTTGGTGTAGCGCGAGACGACGTGCAGCCACGCGTACAGCGGGGCGAGCGCGGCCTCGTAGTCCTCCGGCGTGGCGTCCTCCTCGGGCATGTCGCCGACGACCCGGCCCATCGCGCCCGCGGCGAGCCGCTCGAACGTCGGGACCGTGACGTGGCGGTCGAGGTAGTGGCCGTGCGTCGCGTAGACGTCCGAGCGCAGCCAGAGGCCCGGGTAGGCGAGGCGCACGCGCGCTGGCCGCAGCCAGCGGGCGAGCACGCCGGCGACCTCGTAGTCCGCCGGGTCCGTCTCCTCCTCGAGGCCGAGCGACGGATCGCGCGCGATCGCCCGCCGCTCCATCCACGGCGCGACGATCGCGTGGTCGTGGTTGCCGGCGACGAGCACGACCTCCCCGTCCGGCCCGAGCGCGTCGCCGAGCGCGGCGAACGCGTCGTGCGCCGCCTCGAGCGCGGGGCCGATGGGGCCGTGGCGCAGCTCGAGCGCGTCGCCGAGCAGCACGAGGCGGTCGACGCCGCGCAGCGCCTCGAGCAGCGCGCCGCGCGCGGCCGGGTCGCGCAGCACGTCGGCCTCGGAGCGGCTGCCGAGGTGCAGGTCGGAGACGACGAGCGTGCGCACGGCGCGTAGTGTGCCCGCGCGTGCTGGTCGCTGACTTCAGCCGCGTCCTCGCCGGCCCGATCGCGACGCAGACGCTGGCCGACCTCGGCTTCGACGTCGTCAAGGTCGAGCGGCCGGGGACGGGCGACGACACGCGTGGCTGGGGGCCGAGCTACTTCCTCGGCCTCAACCGCGGCAAGCGGTCGGTCGCGCTCGACCTGAAGGACGCCGGGGACCTCGCGCTCGCCCGCGAGCTGGTGGCGCGGGCCGACGTGCTCG
>DASVRH010000247.1:0-4766 GCA_036388715.1 Solirubrobacteraceae bacterium
CTTCGCGCCGGCGACGAACGCGTCGTCGACCCCGCGGAACGGCACCTCGTAGAGCAGCCAGCGGGCGCCGGGCGGGCCGTGGGCGATGATCTCGAGCTCGTCCTGGCGCAGCGCCCCGATCGACTGGGGCTTCAGCTCCCCGCCGACCTCGACGCGGAGGTCGATCCCCTCCTCGGCGAGCGCCGCGCGCACCTCGTCCACGCGCTCGGGCAGCGACCGGACGTCCACCATCTCGACGTGCGGCGTGGCGACGATCGTGCCGGTGCCGGCCGCCACGGCGGCCCGGGCGTACTCGACCGACTCGTCGAGCGTCGCCGGGCCGTCGTCGACGGCGGGCAGCAGATGGCAGTGGAGGTCGACGGCGGGCACGCACCTGGACGTACCCCACTACGCCGCCCGGGGGACGAGGCGGA
The DNA here is from genome assembly GCA_036388715.1 of Solirubrobacteraceae bacterium. GTDB lineage: Bacteria > Actinomycetota > Thermoleophilia > Solirubrobacterales > Solirubrobacteraceae > CADCVT01. The sequence goes on from DASVRH010000247.1 coordinate 414, forward strand.
AGTGGCGGCGCGCCGGGACCGCGTTGCGCTGCGCGATGGCGTGGCGGCGCAGCAGCGAGACCGCGTCCTCGGTGCGCTCGAACGGGTCGGCGACGGCGTCGAGGGTCGCCTCGGCGACGGCGGCGACGATGTTCCCGTCGCGCTCGGCGACGAGCAGCTCGCCGGCGGGCAGGTCGCGGCTGTCGAGCGCGGCCAGGCGCACGAGCCAGGGCTCGTCCGCGGCGTTCGCGTGGCGGAGGGTGATGCTGTCGGTGGTGTGGGTGGTGGAGGTCATAGGTGAAGTGTCGACCTCAACGACGATCATGTCCAATGATGACTGCGCATGTTTGTGATAACGTCGCGTTATGCTCGATCTCAAGCTCCTGCAGAGCTTCCGCGAGGTCGCCGTGCGCAAGTCGTTCAGCGCCGCGGCCGACGCGCTGAGCTTCACGCAGCCCGCCGTCTCCCAGCACGTCGCCCGCCTCGAGAAGCAGCTCGACACGCCGCTGCTGGTGCGCGAGTCGCGCGGCGTCGGGCTCACGCCCGCGGGCGAGGCGCTCCTGCGCCACGCCGAGGAGATCCTCGGGCGCGTGCGGCGCGCCGAGGCCGAGGTGCGCGAGCTCTCCGGCGCCGCGCGCCCGCTCGTCCGCCTCGGCACGTTCCAGTCCGCCGCCGGCGCGCTGATCCCCGAGGCCTTCCGCCTCGTGCGCGCCGACCACCCGGGCGTCGACCTGCTGGCGCAGGCCATCGAGCCCACCCCCGCGCTCCAGAAGGTCTCGACCGGCGGGCTGGACCTCGCGATGTTCATCGAGTCCGTCTTCCTGCCGCTGCCGGAGGTGCCGGGCGTCGAGCTGCGCCACGTCTTCGACGACTACATGCTCGTCGTGCTCCCGGAGGGCCACCCGTTCACGCACCGCCCGTCGGTGCCGCTCGACGAGCTCTCCGACGAGCCGTGGCTGCTCGGCGACGTGGCCGGGACCTGCCCGGACTCGAACATCGTCCTGCGCGCCTGCCAGGACGCCGGCTTCGAGCCGCGGGTCGAGTTCGCGTCCGAGGACTACCACGCGGTCCAGGGCATGGTCGCCTCGGGGATGGGCGTCGCGCTGATCCCGTCGATGGTCACCGCGACCGTGCGGCCCGACGTCGTGGTGCGCCCGATCCGCGGCCAGGCCCCGCTGCGCCGCATCCACGCCGCGGTCCGCGCCGACGAGGACAACCCCGTCGTCGAGTCGCTCGTCGAGGCGCTCCGCGCGGCGGCGCGGCCGCTGGGCGCCGGGCTGCGGGTGGTCCACGCGGCGTAGTGACGCTGCTGCTGGAGGTCGTCCCGGCGCTGCTCGCGGGCGTGCTCTACGCACGCCGCGCGCGGACGCTCGAGCGCGAGGGCCGCGCCGTCGCCACCTGGCGCCAGCTGTCCTTCGCCGGCGGCCTGCTGCTCGCCACGGCCGGCGTCGTCGCGCTGGGTGGACTGGCCGACGAGCGCTTCGCCGTCCACATGCTCGAGCACCTGCTGCTCGGCGACCTCGCCGCGCTGCTCATCGTCCTCGGGCTCACCGGCCAGGTCCTGCAGCCCGTCCTGCGCCTGCCCGCGCTGTCCTGGCTGCGCGCGCTCGCGCATCCCGTTCCCGCGCTGCTCCTCTGGGCGGCGAACCTCGCGCTCTGGCACGTCGCGCCGCTGCACGAGGCGGCCGTGACCCACGACGCCGTGCACGCGCTCCAGCACGCGCTGTTCGTCGCGCTCGGCGTCAACGTCTGGATGCCCCTGTTCGGCCCGCTGCCGATGCCGGCCTGGTTCGGCAACCTCGCGAAGCTCGGCTACATCGTCGGCGTGCGACTGCTCGGCGCCGTGCTCGGCAACGTGCTCCTGTGGACGGGCCACCCGCTCTACGACGTCTACGACGTGAGCGACCCGCTCGAGGACCAGACGCTCGCCGCGGCGATCATGATGGTCGAGGGGTCGCTGCTGACGCTCGTGCTCTTCGGCTGGCTCTTCCTGCGCGCCGCGCGCGAGGGCGAGGAGCGTCAGGAGCTGCTCGACCTGGCGCGGTCACGCGGCGTCGAGCTGAGCGAGAGGCGCGCCGCGCGCGCCGTCTCGGCCGGGCGGGGAGCGGAGCTGCGCCGAAGGATCGAGACCGGGGGTTGATCCGTCGTCAGTCCGGGCATCCGTTCTCCTGAACATGAATCAGGAGAGGGCATGAGTCCATCGTTGTTGAGCAAGGTCGCGCACTTCGCGCGTAGTCCGCAGGGTCGTCGTCTCGCCGGGCAGGCCATGCGCGCCGCCCGCGACCCGAAGACCCGCCGCCAGGTCGAGCAGGTCCGCGCGCGGCTGTCGCAGCGCGGCGCCCGCCCCGCGCGCTAGCCGCCGAAGGCGGTCTCCTCGGGGATCGCTCGGAGTGGCGGCCCGCGACCGCCACCGATACGGTCGACGCGTGCCGCAAGGAGAGGCAAGCCGGAGCAACTTCGCCGACGAGACTCTCGCAGCCGGCACGACGTTCGGTCGGAGCGCGTTCCCCGAGGGCGCGAACTTCCGGAATACGGTCTTCGCCGGCGACGTCAGCTTCGTCGGCGCTCAGGCGGACGGCCTCATGGACTTCACCGGCGCGCGTTTCAGTGGGCGGGCGTTCTTCGGTCAAGCCCGATTCGAGAGCGGGATCACGTTCGATGACGCAACCTTCGATGGCACTGTCGTGTTCGGCCCAGTCCATCCGGGTCCGCCCGATCCTAAGAATGTCGCCCGCCTGGGAGGACCCGTGGTTGCGCTCGGCGTGCTGCCACGTGTGCTGGGAAGAAGAGACTGGAAGCCGATGTGGGCGGCTACCACCGCCGAGGCGATCCGTTTCGACCCCGGGGGCGACTCCCACGACCCACTCGGGAGAATCCCGAAGCCGAATAGCACCGGGCAGCTCGCGGACCTGGTCGTCGGGGATCGATCGGGGACGTGGTTTGCTGAGGTGGTCCGCGACGGAATCGAGGTCTCGCCGCTCGGGCCGCGGATCGATATACAGTCCGGCGTCCGTTGCACGGCCCTCGCGGCCGGCGTCGTCCACGAGCAGGGAAGCGACGTTCCCTTGGTTGCCGCGGGCTTTGAGGACGGACGCGTTCGCGTCTACCGCGCGTTGTCGGGGGAGCCCGTGCAATACGGGCGGATGCAGCATGACGGGGCCGTGACGTGTGTCGCCATTCTGTCCGATGCGCCATACGTGATCTCCGGAGGGCGCGACCGCAAGCTTCGTCAGGCGACACTCACCCCGATCGACTTAGGGGTGGTCCCGACGGCGATCGACGGCGCGCTCCGGCGAGGCGAGCAGCTTGCCGTAGTCGGGGGCAAGGACGGGACGGTCGCGGTGTTGGCCCTCGCGGCCGGCACGCATCGCGTCGAGTCGATCGGTGGTCACGAGGGGTCCGTGACGGCCGTCGCGTTCGCCCCCGCGCGCGCCGACGACGATCTCGTCTTCGTAACGGGCGGCGAGGACGGCGTGGTGCGCTCCTGGTCGGCGCGCGCCTCGGCGGGACTGCAGTTCGGCGCGAGCGCGAGCCTGCGCCGGGCGGTCTTCCGCGAGCACCTCCACCTGGCCGGGTGCCTCGCGCCGGAAGGGACACTCGACCTTTCCGACTGCAGCGTCGGGGGTGAGCTCATCGTTGCGGATGTCTCGGTGCGCGCGCTGAGGCTGGACCGCGCGCGTGTCGACCACCGCATCTTGCTGCGACGCGTCGCCGCCACCCGTGGCCTCGAGATGCGCAGGCTCGCGGCGGGCGGGGTCGTAACGTTCGAGGACTGCACGGCAGGGCTTGTCTCACTCGACGGCGTAGTCCTACCCGAGGGCGTAGCGATTTCACAGTCGCGCATGGGTGACGGTCTCGCGCTGGCCGGCGCGCGTCTCGGGCGAAGCCGACTTTCCGGCCGCCGCGACGAGCCGCTCGTGATCCTCTCGCTGGCCGGCGCGACGCTGCAGGCGCCGGTCACCCTCCAGCGCGTGGACATGAGGGCATGCTCCCTGGGTGGTGCCGCCGGCTTGGATGAGCTGGTCCTCGCGAGCGCGATCTTCCGCGATCCACCGACGCGCGTCGCCTCTGGGCGTCTGCGGATCACGGACGAACTCGGCTGGAGGGCGCGGACGACGCGCTGGTCCCGCCTGCAGATCGCGCTCGGCAGCACGCGGGTGCGCCAGCGCGACCGCGAGGTGGCGGGTCAAGTGGCGCTCCTCTACCGGCAGCTCCGCAAGGCACAGGAGGACTCGAAGAACGAGCCGGGCGCCGCGGACTTCTACTACGGCGAGATGGAGATGCGGAAGTTTTCAGACCGCCGACCGGTGCGGCTTCTGATCGGGCTGTACTGGCTTGTCTCCGGGTACGCGCTTCGGCCGCTCCGCTCGCTGC
>DASVRH010000248.1:0-30653 GCA_036388715.1 Solirubrobacteraceae bacterium
ATCGCGGCGGCGCCCAGCTCCATGAACGCGAAGACGGCGGCGCGGTCGGCGCGCGCGAGCGCGGGGAAGCGCTCGAACAGCCGCTTCGTGCGCTCCCTGTACTCGAAGTCCATCTTGGGGATCGTCCAGCCCGGCGAGCGCTGGTAGACGTCCACGTGGGCCACCTGCGGCTGGATGGCCGGCACGACCTGGATCGCGCTGCACCCCGTGCCGACGACCGCGACCCGCTTGCCCTCGAGCGGCACGTCGTGGCGCCAGCGCGCGGTGTGGAAGGCCGGCCCCTCGAAGCTGTCGAGCCCCTCGAGCGGCGGCGTGAACGGCACGGAGAGCTGGCCGCACGCGGTGACGAGCACGTCGGCCTCGTGCGGGCCCTTGCTCGTCTCGATCCTCCACTTGCGCGCCTCGCCGTCCCACCTGGCCGACTGCACCTCGGTGCTCGTCTTGATGCGGTCGAGGACGCCGTCGCGGCGCGCGACGTCCTCGAGGTACTGCTGGATCTCGGCCTGCGGCGCGTACCGACGCGACCAGCGCGGGTTCGGCGCGAAGGAGAACTCGTAGAGGTGCGACGGGACGTCGCAGGCGGCGCCGGGGTACGTGTTGTGGTGCCAGACGCCGCCGACGCGCTCGCCCTTCTCGAAGACGGTCACGTCGTCGTAGCCCGCGCGCCGCAGCATCACGACCGCGCCCACGCCCGCGAAGCCTCCGCCGACCACGGCGATGGAGCGACTCATGCCGCGGAGCCTACCTGCGCGAGGGCGTGATCCATCGCGGGCAGCGGGTCGTCGACGACCTTGCCGTGACCGGTCGCCAGCCGCGACGGCTCGAGCTCGCGCAGCCGGCGCGCCGTCTCGTTCGAGGTCCCGGCATGCCACATGCCGACGAGCGCCGGCATGGGGAAGCGCAGCGTCACCTCGCTCGTGACGAAGACGTTGCCGATCGCGAGGTAGGCGTCGCCGGCGATGAGGGTGTTGTCGCGCGTGTCGAGGAACGCGAGGTGCCCGGGCGTGTGGCCGGGGGCCCAGAGCGTGCGCAGCGAGCCGACCATGTCGCCGTCGGAGAGCAGGCGGTCCGGCTTCGTCTTCTGCTCGTGGAAGACGAAGCCGCGCAGCCGCCCGTCGGGCTCGTCCGGGTGACGGCGCACCTCGCCGCGCATCAGCTCGGCCTCGCGCGCGCTCATCGCGACCTCGGCCTCGGGCACGCGCTCCTTCACCGCGTCGAGCGATCCGACGTGGTCGTTGTGGCAGTGGGTGACGAGGATGCGGCGGATCGGGCCGCCGCCGGCGTCCTGCGCGGCCTTGACGATGTCGCCGGCCGAGCGCACGATCGAGGTGTCGATCAGCGTCAGCCCGTCGTCCTCGCGGACGAGGTAGCAGTTGCTGAAGCGCATGCGCTCGAGCTGGATCAGGTGGTCGCCGTGCGAGATCGCCCTCATGCGCCCGCATTCTGCTGACCCTGATCGAGAGTTGTGTGAGCCTGCGACAGCACGGCGAAGAGCTCGTCGGTGTTCGGGTCGCCGTTCATGTTCGGCCGGGCGACCGGGAAGCTCTCGCCGTCGATCGTGAGGATGCCGCCCTGGGACTTCTCGCCCTTCTCGCCGAGGTCGGTCAGCGTGACGCCGGCGCGCGGGTAGCGCGCGGCGACCTCCTCGCTCATGTTCACGTGATACTCGGTCGAGCTCTCGGCGCCGCCGCCTCCGGCCGAGGCCTTGAAGGCGACGATCTCGCTCGGCGTGAGCGCGAGCACGAAGTGGCGCGGCAGCTTCTTCGAGCGCCGGGGGCGGAGGATCTCGAAGAGGCCGTAGCCCAGGACCATCGCGACCATCGAGGGCGACTTGCCCTGGCGCAGGTGCCCCGCCGCGATCACCTCCTCCTCGAGCGGGCCCTCGCTGTTGAGCCAGAGCTTGAAGACGCCGTTGGAGTCGGGATCGAATTTCATGACGGCGTTCCTAACACACGAGGCCGCGGTCGCGCACGACGTCGCGCGCGTCGGCGATCAGCGCCTCGACCTCGTGGCGCTGGGGGCGCACGCGCTCGCGCTTGCGCCAGGCGGCGAGCACACCGCGCTTGATCGAGACGCGGCCGCCGTCGATCCACGTCTCGCCCTCGCTGCCGGGCGTCTCCGGCGTCGCGGGCGGCACGGCGATCATCACGGTGTCGCAGCCGAACGGCCCGCCCTTGCGGTGCGTGAGGACCTTCTGGAGCGGCTCCTCGTCCCACGCCGGGCGCTCGATGCCGATCGCGATCCGCAGGTCGTCGCCGCGCAGGACCCCGAACAGCTCGCCGGGCACCGGGACGTAGAAGAACCCGCGCATGAATCCGAACGGGTCCTCCATCGTCATGCCGAGCTGGTCGGCGAGCTCGACGACGCCGGTCAGGTTCTGCGCGTCGCCGCCGAGGGCCTGGCCGCTGCGGTTCGCGCGGACCGCCTCCTCCCAGTGCGGGCGCGGCAGCTCGACGTCGAAGTCGAGCGGGCGGCCGTGGCGCTCGCAGATCGCGCGGATCTCCTGGGCCAGCCACGACGTCTTCTCGCAGAGCTGATCGAGCTCCTCGGTCGTCCTCGCGAAGCCGATCTGGCTGAGCCACAGCAGGCCGAAGCGGTACCAGACCTCGAAGCCCGGGGGCTGGGACTGCTCGAGCAGCTGGGTGAGCGGGCCGTCGACGACGTCCTTGACGATCGCGTCCTCGGCCTGCTGGCGGACGCCGACCATCCAGCTGCGCGGGCCGCCCTGGTAGCGCTGCCACTGCCCCTGGATGAGCGCGCCGCGCTCCGGCTCGCGGCCGGCGTTCAGGCCGGCGAGCAGTCCGGCCGCCTCGGGCACGCGGATCGCCGCCGTCGTGCACGGCAGCCTGAACCACATGAACTGGTCCCGGATCTGTATCCCGGTGATGAAGCGGCCCCAGCGCATCCCGCCGCGCTTCGGGCCGCCGATCTGCTTGGCGTAGTCGAGGCCGAACATCTGCCCGTCCTCGCTGTCGTCCTGCTTGAGGACGCGCATGTCGTGGAAGACGATCCCGCTCTCGCCGCCCGGCAGCCGCCCGCGCAGGATGTTGAACTGGAGGTCCTCGCTCATGCCGAGCGCGGCCATGTAGCCGAGCTGGGTCGCGTTGCCGCGGTGCGAGAGGCCGCGGAGGTCGGCGTAGTCGGCGAGGTCGACGTCCGGGTGGCCGCGCTCGGCGTCGGCCTGGATCGCGCGCTTGCGCTCCTGGCGCGGGTTCACTTCGTCGCCCGCCGCAGCAGGAAGGGCGTGCCGATCCTCCTCAGCCCGGGGGCGTCGAGGAAGCTCAGGCCGAGCAGCGTGTCCGGGTCGAGCTCGCGGAACTCGTCGCGGATCCAGCGGAACGGCGGGCGCTCGTCGTCGCCGTAGGTCGCGACGATGGCGGGGCGGCCGTCGGCGTAGGAGGGCTCGATGCGCGCGTACATCGGGAAGCCGGTGCCGTCCCTCAGGCGGTTGATGCCGTTCGTCGGCGAGTCGAAGCGCTTGCCGTGCCACCCGCGCATCCCGAACATGGCGAGGCCGTTGGCGAACGCGGCCCGGACCGGCCGCGGGCCCGCGAACTCGCCGTCGAACAGGCCCTCCATCGCGTCGATGCTCGGCTCGGGCAATTCGCGCCATTTCCTGCGCAGAGCTGTGAGAGAACCCATGAATCGAGACCCTAACCCTGAGGTACAATGGTCAAGCAGGTTTTCCATACGGCGCCGCTCTGAGCCGGCGCCGTCGCGATCACGACGGCGTCGCGAGGCGGCGCCGAGGAGGTGGATGTATGGCGGTAGAGGAGAAGGTCGCATTCGAGGGTGAGATCACGGAGGCTCTCCCCAACCTGACGTTCCGCGTCAAGCTCGACAACGGTCATGAGCTCCTGGCGCACCTTGCCGGCAAGATGCGCCGGTTCCGCATCCGCGTGCTGCCCGGCGACAAGGTCCGGGTCGAGGTCTCTCCCTACGACCTCAACCGCGGGCGCATCGTCTACCGGTTCAAGTAGACCCGGTCCCTCAGCCGTTCTGCACGGTCACCGGGATCCGGTGGACCGCGTTGTTGGCGTAGCCGCCGAGATTCCACGGCGGCGCGTCCGGCTGGCCTCTTCCTGACGCGTCGAACGCCCGGCAGGCGAGCACGTGCTCGCCGGGCGTCGCGTCCCAGTCGTAGGTCCAGGCGCGCCAGCCGCGCTCCTCGCCCAGCCGCGCCTCGCGCCAGCCGTCGCCGGTGTCGACCTCGACCCGCTCGATGGCCGCGAAGCCCGACCAGGCGCGGCCTTCCAGCCGCGTCGGCCCGGGCTCGACGAACCGCCGGCGGGTCATGAAGTCGGGGACGCCGGGCGGGGCCATGAGCGCGCGCGGCTCGATCCGCGTCACCGGCGTGCCCTCGTCCTCCTCGGCCTGGCGCAGGCGGTAGGCGGTGGCGTTCTGGTAGCCGGTGAACGGCTCGTCGAGGAAGCTGATCCTCGTGAGCCACTTCACGCTCGTCATGCCGTACCAGCCGGGGACGAGCAGGCGCAGCGGGAAGCCGTGCTGGGGCGGGAGCGGGCCGCCGTTCAGGCCGTAGGCGAGGATCGCGTCGTCCAGTTCGTCCGGCCTCAGCGAGCGCTCGTAGTGCTGCTGCGTGCCGCCCTCGACGCCGCGGTCGAGGCCGGTGAAGAGGACCTCGAGGCAGTCCGCCCCTTCGAGGAGCGGCTTGAGCGGCGTGCCGGTCCACTCGGCGTTGCCGACCGCCTCGAGCAGCCAGGGCTGGCTGACGGCGCGCGGCTCGAGCAGGGCGCGCCCGTTGCCGGCGCACTCCATCGTGACTGCGCGCGTGACGCTCGGGAGGGCCTTGATCTCGTCGAGCGAGAGCTTGCGGTCGCCGATCGTCAGCCGGTAGGTCTCCGGGTCGACGACCGGGATGTCGTAGTGGATCAGCAGGTAGTGCAGGCCGACGGGCGTGATGTCGTGGCGCAAGGCCTCGAGCGGCATCCCGTGGTTGCGAGCGGCGAGCTGGAGCTCCTCGGCGCTGATCTCTTCGCCGGGTGCGAGCGGCACGCGGCCGAGCCTACCTGTAGCGTCGGCCCATGATCCGTGCGTACGTCGGGAGCTTCGTCTCGCTCGCCGGGGTCACGGCCGGGCTGACGTGGCTGTACCTGGGGATGCGCAGCGTCATGGAGGTCGGAGGCGCGTGCGCGGACGGTGGGCCGTACGTGTCCGCTCAGCCGTGTCCCGAGGGCGTGCCGTTCCTCATGGTCGGCGGGATCTTCGGTGGGCTGATCTGTCTCGGGCTGTTCATGTGGTTCGGCTCGCGGCTGGGCGGCTCGTACGTGGGCCTGGCCGGCCTGGCGTGGCCTGCGCTGTTCCTCTCGCTGGGGTGGAACTTCTTCGAGTTCTCCTTCGACCCGCCGGGGGACGAGGAGGGCATCGTCTGGGGCTGGCTGATCTGCGGCGTGATCTTCGCGCTGATGGGCGGGCTGCCGCTCCTCTACTACGTGGTGCCAAAGAACCTGATGGCGATCCTCTGGCCCGCCGATCCCGGCTCGCCGCGCGCCTCGCGCGACGAGCCCTACGTGCCGCGGCCGATCCGCTCGCGGATCATCGACTCGGGCCCCCTCACCCCGACCCCGCGCGCCCCCGCGGCCCCTCCGCCGCCCGCGACCGGCGCGTCTGCGCCCGACGACGCGCCGGCCGACGAGCTCGTCGACGCCCTCGAGCGCCTCGCGAAGCTCCGCGCCAGCGGGGCCCTCGACGCGGCGGAGTACGAGCGGGCGAAGAAGGCGGTCCTCGATGGGTGACGGCCGGCGGCTCGCGAACCTCCTGATGCTCGTCGCGGCGATCGCGGCGGGGATCATCTTCGGCGTCTGGGTCTTCGAGTCGGTCACCGGTTGAGCGAGCGGGTTGCCGGGCGCTGATCCCGGCTACTCTGGGAGGTCGCGGCGCTCCCCCCGCCCGCGACGCAGACGTGACAGACGACCGTCCCGATACTCCCGGCAGCGAGCTGCCCGCCAACGCGGAGCAGACCGAGCCCTCCGACCTCGCGCCCGAGCCGTCGACGGACGTCCCCGAGGCGGCCGCGCCTCCGCCGCCGGAGGCCGAGGCGCCCGAGCCGCCTCCCGCCGACGCCCCTTCGCCGCCCGAGGCCGAGGCGCCCGAGCCGGAGCGCCCCGCGAGCGCGGACGAGCCCGCTCCGGCCGCCGATCCCGAGGCCGACGCGCCGGAGCCCGACGCCGCCTCCACCGAGGACGCCCCGCCGGAGCCGCCTCCCGCCGTCGAGCAGAACGAGGTCCCCGGCCCGGGCCAGGGCCCGATCGTGCACGAGCAGCCGCCGCCCGGCGCCGGCCCGGTCATCATCGGCCAGGCCCCCGAGCCCGCGCCCCTGCCGCTCAAGCAGGAGAAGCTCGCGCCGGACCGCCCGCAGCGCCCGAAGCGCCGCCGCGTCAACGCGACCCAGCGCCACCGCAACGTCTTCTTCGCGCGCCTGAACGACTTCCGCCGCAGCCAGGCCGCGGGGATCGAGGCGCCCGAGGAGATGGAGGAGGGCCACGCGGCCGAAGCGGATCCCTCCGCCGCCGCGCCGGAGATGCCCGACGCCGCCGCGCCCGAGACCCCCGAGGCCGCCGCCCCGGAGGCTCCCCAGGAGGATGCTCCGGCCGCCGCGCCCGAGGCTCCCGAGGCCGCCGCCGCGGACGCGCCTCAGGACGACTCGCCGGCCGCCGCCGAAGCCGCCCCTTCCGAGCCCGCCGACGAGACTCCTTCCGAGCCGGCCGCCGACGGCGACGCCTCGCCCACGGCGGACGCCGCCCCTTCGGAGCCCGCCGCGGAGGCTGCTTCTTCGGAGCCCGCCGCGGAGGCCGCTCCTTCGGAGGCCGCCGACGAGACGGCCTCGGCGCCGGCCGCCGAGGGTGACGCTTCGCCCGCGGCCGAGGGCGACGCGTCGCCGGCCGCGGAGGGTGACGCTTCGCCGGCCGCCGAGGGCGACGCCTCGCCCGCCGCCGACGCCGCGCCTTCGCCCGACCCCGCCGCCGAGATCGACGCCGAGCCCCGCAAGAGGGACCGCCAGGAGCGGCAGGACCGGCGCAGCTCGCCTCCTCCGCCGATCGACCGCCCTCGCCTCATCGCCGCGATCCAGCGTGCGGGTGGGGAGGAGGTCCTCCGTGAGGCTCTCGCCCCGAAGCGCGACGAGAACGGCCAGCCGCTGAAGTGGGCGACCGTGTGCGCCGACGCGTGCAAGGGCCTCAAGCCGAGCGACCCCGTCTTCAGCGCCTGGGTGCGCCTCGCCGCGACCCCGGTTTCCGCCATCAAGAACGAGATCGGCATCCGCGACGAGCGCGGCGCCCGCGGCGGGCGCGGCGGCCCGCGCCGCGGCGGCGGGCAGGGCGGCGACCGCCGCCCGCGTCGCGACGACCGCGGAGGCCGCGGCGGCGACCGCGGCGACCGCCTCTCCCGCGAGGAGTTCGACAAGCTCGCGACCGGCGGTCGCGTCGGGGCCAACATCCGCATCATCGGCCTCGGCGACGACGACAAGAAGGAGCGCGAGAAGCGCCGCAAGGAAGAGCGCGAGGCCAAGCGCCAGGCCGAGCGCGACCGCCTCTCCCGCCTGGGCTACTAGCCCCCGAGCGCCACGTCGTACCGCGCGCGCAGCGCCGCGACGTGCGCCCGTAGCCAGCCCGGCCGTCCTGGGGCGTCCCACTCAGACCAGAGGTCGGGATACGACCGCGCCACGAAGCGCATCCGAGGATCCCCCACGGCCTTGGCGAAGGCGGCGACCTCAGCCCGATGGACCAGGCACTCGGCGACGCCGTCCGCGTCCGACGGCTCCCAGTACACGTACGCGAGCGCGACGTCCGCCCGTCCGAAGCGGCACTTCAGCCCGAGGTAGTGCTTGACGAGCTGCGCCGCGTCGAGAAACCGGTAGCGACGGGGGTCCTCGCAGCCGCTCGTACTCCAGTCGCCACGACGCATGGGCCACCCGGGCGACGACCGGCTCGTAGGACTTCTCGAACGACGCGCGATGGACGTCGAACGGCTCGGTGCACTTCGACTCGATCGCCAACACACGCTCGCCTGCGATCAGGAAGTCCAGCGTCGGGGGCGTCCCGCTCAGGCCGGTCGGGCATTCGGCCTCGAGCTCGCGCTCCCCGGAGAGCCGGCCCAGATCGCCGAACGGCACCCCCTCCTCCCGCTCCAGCCACGGCCCGAAGACGTTCGCGGCGAGGCAGGACGACGAGTAGGCGGCAAGGAACTTCGGCTTGCCGCTCGAGCCGCGCCGGCGCAGCTCCGAGCCGCGCTTCCCGCGTAGCTGGCCGAGGATCGTCTGGCGAAGCTCCGGCGAGAACGACGGCAGGAGAACGTCCTCGACGCCGCGGCCGTAGCCCGCCGCGTCGACGCCGCCGAGGCGCCCCGCGAGCGCCGCCTGGGGCGAGGATCGCAACGTGCCCTTCGTGCGCGCCAGCAGCGGAAGGCTCCCGCGCACCGGCAGGTGGATCCATCCCTCTTCGGCCGCCAGCTCCCGCATCGGCCGCGGAGGCGGGTCCGTCAGACCGAGCAGCGCCGCCCGCGCCGTGAGCGCCGCGACCAGCGCGTCGAGAGCGTCGTCGGTGCTCTCGCACAGACGCCGATCCTCGTCTGACAGCTCCAGCTGCGGCAGCGCGGCGCGGATCTCCTCCACGAGCAGCTCGAGCGGGCGCTTCTCTGCGCCCTTGTAGCCGGAGGCCTCGAGGCCCCAGCGGGTCAACGACCCGGCCGGATAGACCTCGACGAACCGGCCGGTTCCGGCGCGGTTCACCTTCGCGCTGCCGGCGAACCGCTGGAGCAGGTGGGCGCAGCGCATGGCCGTGACGCCGAGCTTGTCGGTCGAGACACTGAGGGGCCGGCGCGTGTGCATCACGACGCGGTCGGTCGCGCGGAAGCTCAGCGAGGCGCGGAACGTCTCCGGCGGCCCGTCGTCGGGGGCCGGCCAGCGGTCGAACCGCCGATGCCCCTCCAGCGCGTCGACGAACGCCCGCGGCCAGCCGAACGGCGCGTCGATGGCGACCTTCCGGCGTCCCGCGCCGAGCGCCAGGAGCTCCGCGTCGCCGCAGCCGCCGGCGACCCGCGCGACCAGCTTTTCGCCGGCCTCGTCGAGGGTGCACGCGTAGGTCTTCTTCGCCCCCGCGGCCAGGTCGATCCCGAGGACTCCGTTTGAGGGCGGCACGCTCGCTGGGAAGGTAGCGTCCGGCCATGGCCCGCATCCGCGACTCGCGACCCGGTGAGGCGCCCACCCTCGAGGCTCTCCAGCATCGCGCCGCGGCGACGTGGCCCGAGTACCGCGACACGCTCGCGGCCCATCCCGACGCGATCGCCATCCCGCAGCGCTGGTTCGACGAGGGCCGGGCCCGGGTGGCGGAGGACGACGAGGGCCGGCCGGTCGGCTTCGCGGTCACCGTCGCCAACGAGCTCGACAGCGTCTACGTCGATCCCGAGGCGACCGAGCGCGGGATCGGGCGGGCGCTGGTCGAGGACGCCGCCGCGCGAGCGAAGGAGGCGGGGGAGGCCGCGCTCCAGGTCAGCGCCATCGTCGGCTCGGAGCGCTTCTACGCGCGCCTCGGCTTCGTGGCCGGCGGCGAGGTGCCGTCGCGCTTCGGCCGCGGGGTGCGCATGCGGCGCGAGCTCTGACAACCTTCCGTCGCCATGGACCTCCACGGCGTCTCCGCCGCCGTCACGGGCGGCGCCCACGGGATCGGCGAGGCGATCGCCAGGCAGCTCGCCGCGCGCGGCGCGAAGGTCGCCGTCGGCGACATCGACGAGGACGGGGCGGTCCGCGCCGCGACAGAGATCGGCGGCGTGGGACGGAAGCTCGACGTCAGCGACGAGCAGAGCTTCACGGCCTTCCTCGACGCCGCCGAGCAGGAGCACGGCCCGCTGGCCCTCATGGTCAACAACGCGGGCATCGACTGGATCGGGCCATTCCACGAGGAGCCCGACGACGTCACGCAGCGCGAGATCGCCGTCAACCTCTACGGCGCGGCGCTCGGCTCGAAGCTGGCGATCCAGCGGATGCTCCCGCGCGACCGCGGACACCTCGTGAACGTGGCGAGCGGCGTCGGCCGCGTCCCGCTCCCGGGGAGCTCGACGTACTCGGCGACGAAGCACGGCGTGGTCGGCCTCACCGAGTCGCTCAAGCTCGAGTACCGCAAGACCGGCATCGGCTTCAGCGTCATCCAGCCGGCGCAGGTCGCCACCGCGATGCTCGACGGCCAGCCGAAGCCGCGGGGGCTGCCGCAGGTGACCCCCGAGGACGTCGCGAAGGCGGTCGCCGACGCGGTGGAGCGCGGGCGCTTCGACGTCTGGATCCCGCGGTCGCAGGGCGTGACCGCGCGGCTCTCGGTCCTGCTGCCGCGGAGAGTCAGGGAGGGCGCGCTCAACGTCCTCGGCGTCACGAAGATCGCCGGCGACGCCGACCTCGAGGCCCGCCGCGAGTACCACGAGCGCTCGTTCGGCCGCCGCTAGCGCTGCTGCTGCTGCGCGTCGATCTCGAGCGCCGACGGCGTGTCGGAGGTGCGCGCCGCCCCGCAGTCCTCCGCCGCCTGGCGCACGGCGTCGGCGACACAGCAGTGGACCTGCGGGTCGAGCACGTCGGGCACGAGCTGCTCGGCCTCGACGGTCAGCGCCGCGATGGCCCACGCCGCTGCGCGCTTCATCTCGGTCGTCATCGCGTTCGCCCCCGCCAGCAGCGCGCCGCGGAACATCCCCGGATAGCCGAGCACGTTGTTGACGACGGTCCCGTCCGCCGCGGCCGCGGCGCCGGCCTCGAGCGCGTCGTCGATCGTGATCTCCGGCGCCGGGTTCGACAGCGCGAGGATGACCTGGCCCTTCCGCACCATCGACGGCTTGATCAGCCCCGGCACGCCGGTGGTCGCCACGACGACGTCGGCCTCGCGCATCAGCGTCTCGAGATCCTCGACCGGCTCGATCCCGAACGCGGCCGCACGCGAGCGCGCCTCCTCGCCCGGGTCGGTCGCGATCACCCGCTCCGCCCCCGCGGACTTGATCAGCGACGCGATCCCGAACCCCGCCGCCCCGAGCCCGACCTGGCCGAGGACCGCCTCGTCGAGCCGCATGTCCGCGTCGCGGCACGCGACGATCGCCGCGGCGAGCGACACGACCGCCGTCCCGTGGACGTCGTCGTGCATCACCGGCTGGTCGAGCGCCTCGATCAGCCGCCGCTCGATCTCGAAGCACTCGGGCGCGGAGATGTCCTCGAGGTGGATGCCCCCGAACGAGGGCGCGATCCGCACCACCGTCTCGACGAACTCGTCGACGTCGTGGGTGTCGATGAGCACGGGCACGGCGGAGATCCCGGCGAGCTGCGCGTAGAAGATCGCCTTGCCCTCCATCACCGGCATCGACGCGACCGGGCCGATGTCGCCGAGCCCGAGCACGCGCGTGCCGTTCGTGCAGATCGCGACCGTCCGCCCGATCGTCGTGTAGCGCCGGGCGAGGGAGGGCTCGTCGGCGATCGCCGTGCACACGCGCGCGACGCCGGGCGTGTAGACGTCGCGCATGTCCTGGTTCGTCTCGACCGCCCGCCGCGCCGAGACCTCGAGCTTGCCGCCCTCGTGCGCGAGGAACGCCCGGTCGCGGAACCAGATCACCTCGACCCCGTCGAGCGACCCGAGCCGCTCCGCCACCTGCTCGGCGTGCGCGTCGTCGGCGACCTCGATGGTGAACTCGCGGATCGCCTCGTGGCGTGCGACCGCGATCGTCTTGATGTCGCCGATCACGCCCTCGCACTCGGCGATCGCCCCCGCGACCCGCGCCAGCGAGCCGACGCGGTGCGGGACGTGCAGGCGGTAGGTGCAGTCGAGAGGAGTCAGTTGTTCAGCGCGATGATGCCCAGCGCCGTCGCGCCGATCGCGGGCGCGGCGACCATCGCGGTGGCCTTGGGGGAGAGGTACCCCTTGCCGCCGCCGAGGAACGCGGACACCGTGTCGGCCGCGTCGCAGAGGATCCCGAGCTCGATCCAGTTGTCCTGCGCCTTCTTCTTCGCGCGCAGCGGCCCGACGGCGAGCGCCACGTCGCGGACGCCGAACAGCCGCGCGAGGTACGCGCCCTGCGGGTTGGCGTCGGGCTCGAGGCCGAAGAGCTTGCCCCCGAAGTTCGGGGCGACGTACGAGGTGATGCCGACGGCGAGCCGGAGGCCGGCCATCGCCTTGAGAGCGGTGTCGCGTTCCATGCCGCCGCACACTAAGCGACGGCAGGCTCCTCCGCGACGGCGGGCTGCGGCTGCGGCGCCTCCTGCTTGATCGTCCCCGCCACCGACGCGCAGATGACCACCGCCGCGACGATCATCAGCCCCGTCACCTCCTCGTCGACGAACAGCGCGCCGAGCGCGATCGCGACGACCGGGTTGACGTAGGCGTAGGTCGCGACCTGGGAGATCGGCGCGTGCTTGAGAAGCCACGCGTACGCGGTGAAGGCGCACAGCGACCCGATGAACACGAGGTAGACGAACGCGAGGATCGACTCCCACGAGAACGCGCCGAAGTCGACCGACGAGCCCTCGCCCGCCACGAGCCCGACGATCACCGTCGCGCCGCCGCCGACGAGCATCTGCAGCGACGTCGCGCGGATCGGGTCGCTCGGGATCTCGAGCCGCGACGCGCCGTACGAGCCCGCCGCCCACGAGAACGCGGCGGCGACGAGGATGAGCATGCCGCCGATCGGCGCGGCGTCGGGACGGTCGCCGGGGAGGAGGAGCAGCGCGACGCCCGCGAACCCGAGCAGGACCCACAGCGGCGTCGCGCGGCCGAGCCGGTCGCCGCCGAGGCGCCGGAAGATGATGACCCAGAGCGGGACGGTCGCGATCACCAGCGCGGCGAGGCCGGAGGGGACGCCCTCGTCCTCGCCGACCGACACGAGCCCGTTGCCGCCGAGCAGCAGCGCCATCCCGACGAACGAGCAGCCGAGCAACTCGGCCCGCGTGA
Organism: Solirubrobacteraceae bacterium; assembly: GCA_036388715.1. Taxonomy (GTDB): domain Bacteria; phylum Actinomycetota; class Thermoleophilia; order Solirubrobacterales; family Solirubrobacteraceae; genus CADCVT01. The sequence goes on from DASVRH010000248.1 coordinate 12,924, forward strand.
CGCGCAGCGCACCCCACCCGCGGCGCACGACCAGCCAGCCCGCGAACAGCGCGCCGGCGACGAAGAACCGCACGCCCGCGGACAGCAGCACGGGCATCGTCTCGACGACGTAGCGAATCGCGAGGTAGGTCGAGCCCCAGACGAGGTACACCGTCCACAGTGCGATCCAGATCCGCATGGCCCCCGAGCGTCGCACGCTCGTGCAACGTCCACCAACGCGAATTCGTGAAGTGAGCGGTAAGGAGAGCTTGCAGCCGCCGCGGACCGTCGTCGTCTACGGCGACTACCTCGACCCGTTCACGCGCGGCGCGTGCGCCACGATCGAGGAGGCCGGCGGCCGGGTGGAGTTCCACCACTTCCCGGCCGAGGGCCTGGCCGCCGCGGTCGCGGCCGAGGCCGCGCGCGAGCTGGGCGCGTTCGAGGCGATGCACCGCGCGCTCCTTCACCACGCCGGGACGCTGTCGACCGACGACATCCGGGCGCAGGCGCACGCCGCCGGCCTCGACCCCGAGGCGTTCGAGGGCGTCTTCGGCTCCGACGAGCAGCTGGCCCGGATCCGCGCCGACGTCCAGGCCGCCGCCGCGCGGGGCGTCGACGCCCCGCCCGCCCTCTTCCTCGACGGCGAGCGGCTGGCGTCCTACGAGCTGAGCTGGCTGCGCGACCGGCTGGCGCGCTAGAGCGTGATTCCGCGCGCCTCGCGCGCCGCGTCCTCGGCGGCGTCGAGCTGGCGCTGCACGAGGTCGAGGCCCGCGTCCCAGAACCCGGGGTCGGCGAGGTCGACGCCGACGATCGCGCCCAGCTCCTCCGGGCTGCGCGAGCCGCCCGCCTTGAGCAGGTCGAGGTAGGCGGGCACGAACGCGTCGCCCTCCTCCTCGTAGCGCCGGTAGACCGACAGCGCGAGCAGCTGGCCGTACGCGTAGGCGTAGACGTAGCCGGGCGTGTTGACGAAGTGCGGGACGTAGCTCCACCACGTCCGGTAGCCCTCGGTCACCTCGACCGCGTCCCCGAGCAGGTCCTCCTGCGAGCCCTTCCACAGGTCGTTGATGCGGTCGATCGCCAGCTCGCCCTCCTCGCGCCGCGCCGTGTGCAGCGTGTGCTCGAAGCGGTTCATGGCGATCTGGCGGAAGACGGTGGCGATCTGGCCCTCGATCGCCTCGGCGAGCAGGCTCAGGCGCGACTCGGCGTCCTGCGCCTCGTCGAGCAGGCGGCCGAAGACGAGCTCCTCGCCGAACACCGAAGCGGTCTCGGCGAGCGTCAGCGGCGTGCCCTGCTGGAGCAGGCCCTGCGGCCGCGCGAGCGCCGCGTGCACGCCGTGGCCGAGCTCGTGCGCGAGCGTGAGGACGTCGCGCCGCCGCGCCGTGTAGTTGAGGAGCACGTAGGGGTGGACCGACGGGACGGTGTACGCGCAGAACGCCCCGCCGCGCTTGCGCGGGCGCAGCGGCGCGTCGATCCAGCGCTCGTCGAAGAACTGCTGGACGAGGCTCCCCAGCTCGGGCGAGAACGACGTGTAGGACTCGAGCACCATCGTGCGCGCGTCGCTCCACTCCACCCGCTGCTCGTCGTCGACGACCGGCGCGATGCGGTCGTAGTCGGCGAGGCGGTCGATGCCGAGCAGCTTCGCCTTCAGCCGGTACCAGCGGCGCGCGATCTCGTAGCGGCCCTGGACCGCCTCGACCAGCGCCTGCACCGACTCGTCGCTGGCCTCGTTGGACAGGTTGCGGCTCTGGATCCAGCTGTCGTAGCTGCGCAGCCGGTCGTCGACCGCCTTGTCGAGCGCGAGCGTGTTGAAGATGTAGGCGCGCGTGCGCAGGCCGGGCTCGAGCGCGTCGGTGATCTTCTCGGCGGTCTGGCGGCGCGTCTCGCGGTCGGGGTGCATGAGCTTCGACAGCGCGACCTCGAGCGGCTGGTCGTCGACCTCGACCGCCGACATCAGCTCGGCGAAGAGGCGGCCCCAGGCGCTGCGCCCGGTCTGCGACTTCTCCGCCATGAGCTTCTCCTCGGGCTCGGTGAGGAGGTGCGGGCGGTAGCGCCGCGCGTTGCGCAGGTAGTGGCGGGCGAAGCCGAGGCCCTCGTGCGCCAGCAGCTCCTCGACGCGGTCGTCGTCGAGGCCCGCCCACTCGAGCTCGAAGAACACGAGCTTGGTCTCGATCGCGGTCGAGCGCTCGGTGACCTTGGCGACGAGGGCCCCGCGCTCGGGGTCCTGCGTGTCGACGCTGAAGTCGAGGTGCGCGTAGTTGCCGGCGCGGCCGCCCAGCTCGCCGATCCTCTCGAGCTCGCGCAGCGCCTGCTCGAGGCCGGGCCCGTCGAGCTCCGCCACCCTGCCCGCGTACCGGTCGGCGAAGGCGTCGGCCAGCTGCTGGGCCTCGTCGAGCAGCCGCTCGACGCCGTCGCGGCCCTGGCCGTCGACCAGGTCCTCCAGGTTCCAGGTCGCCTGCTCGAGCTCGGGGTCGGTCGTCTCAGGAGTCGTCGCCATGGGCCCACGGTAGCCGCTCCGCTCGGCGGCGAAGGGGGTGCGTCAGGGGCGGAAACGCGCGTGCAGATGGTCGTCGTGGTGGACGAGCGGGGAGACGATCCGCTTCGGCCCCCGCAGGCGCAGCGACGGCCCGACGAAGACGTTCGTCGCGCCGGCGCGGACGAACTCGTCGACGAGCGCCTGCGCGAGCGCGCGGTCGACGTCGGCCGGGCGGCGCGGCGCCTCGAGCTCGCGGTCGACGCGCGGGTAGTAGACGTCGACGTCGAGCCCGTTCTGATGCGAGGCATGGCCGAGGCCGCCGAAGCGCCGGCCGAAGCTCCCGCCGTGCGGCCGCGACAGGTCGCCTACACCGACCGGCGGGGCCTCGGGATGGGCGTCGTGGAAGAGGGCCAGCGCGGCGAGGACGCGCTGGACCGTGTGGTCGGTGCCGTAGCGGCGCCAGACGCGGTTGGGGCTCTGCTTCAGGACGGGGTCCCACGTGAAGTGGTCGGTGCCGGTCGGGGGGAAGGGGACGCCGTCGACGAGGCGCCCGCGGCGGAACGGCAGGCCGAGGGCGCGCGAGCGCGGGCGGGTCGGCGGGCCGACGGACTCGGTGGGCGGCGGCTGGGGCGCCGGCTGGGGCTGCGTCTGCGCGGGCGCGGGAGCGGGAGGGCCCGGGGGCGCCTCCTCCTGCGCGGCCTTCCGGGCCTCGACACCGCACCCCGCCAGGGCGAGCGCGGCGACTGTGACGATCACGCGACGCACCTCGACCAAGGTACGCGCCGCGGGGAGGGAGGGGTCCGCTTACTCGGGCAGCCGTTCGACGGTGGTGTTGCGGAACCCGTCGAGCATGAGCGCGAGGTAGCGCTCCCAGTTGCGCTCGTTGTGGATGACGGCGCCGAGGCCGCACATCACGATCGGGATGTCGGCGGGGTCGGCGTCGGGCCGGGCGAGCCCCGCGTCCTGCGCCCGCCGCAGCAGCCAGGCCATGCGCGCCGCGAGCTCCGTCTCGTCCTCGAGCGCGGTGCGGTAGGCCTCCTGCGGCTGGCTCGAGAAGACCTGCGCGAGCGCCCGGTCGCGGACGGTCTGCTCCGCGCCCTTGCGCAGCACGCCGGCGAACGCCTCCCACGGGTCCCCATCGTCCTTCATGGCGGCCTTCGCGTGCTCGGCCATCCGCTCCATCTTGTCGACGATCAGCGCCCGCACCAGCGCGTCCTTCGTGGGGAAGTGGCGGTACAGCGTCCCGACGCCGACCCCGGCGCGCCGGGCGATGTCCTCCATCTGCGTCTCCAGCCCGCGCTCGGAGAACGCGGCCTTCGCGGCCTCGACGATCTTGGCGCGATTGCGCACCGCGTCGGCGCGCAGGGGGCGGGGGTCGCCCGTAGCTGTGTCGGAGGTGGTCACTTGACAACCGGAATGATGGTTCCGTTATAGTCCGATCCGGAACCGAAGTCCGCTTCATCTTAGGGGATCGCAGAGACATGACCGAAGCAGAAGCACTCGAGCGCCGCAAGTGGATCGCGCTGATCCTCCTGGCCGCCGCGCAGTTCGTCGTCGTCCTCGACGCGTCGATCGTCAACGTCGCCCTCCCGTCGATCGGCGAGGACCTCGACATCTCCAACGGCGAGCTCTCGTGGGTGGTCAACGCCTACACGCTCTTCTTCGGCGGCTTCCTGCTCCTCGGCGGCCGCATGGCCGACCTGCTCGGCCGTCGCCGCGTCTTCATGGCCGGCCTCATCCTCTTCGCGATCGCGTCGCTCTTCGGCGGCCTCGCGCAGAACGAGATCCAGCTCATCATCGCGCGCGGGGTCCAGGGCCTCGGCGCGGCGCTGCTGTCGCCGGCGGCCCTCTCCATCGTCACCACGACCTTCACCGAGGGCGCCGAGCGCAACAAGGCGCTGGGCGTCTGGGGCGCGGTCGCGGGCTCCGGCGGCGCGGCGGGCGTGCTGCTGGGAGGCGTGCTCACCGACGCGCTGAGCTGGGAGTGGGTGCTGTTCGTGAACGTCCCGATCGGCCTCGCGGCCGCCGCGCTCGCGCCGGTCGTGCTCGCCGACACGCGCGACACCGAGCGCCGGCGCCACTTCGACGCCGCGGGCGCGCTGACGATCACGCTCGGCCTGTCGATCCTCGTCTACGCGCTCGTCGACGCCGAGGACGCCGGCTGGGGCTCGACCCAGACCGTTCTGCTGCTGACGCTCAGCGCACTGCTGCACCTGGCGTTCCTGATCGTCGAGTCGCGGACCGACGCGCCGCTCGTGCCCTTCAAGATCTTCCGCCTGCGCACGCTGAGCGCGTCGAACGTCATCGGCCTGCTCATCGGCATGGCCCTGTTCTCGATGTTCTTCTTCGTCTCGCTGTACATGCAGAACGTGCTCGGCTTCGACGCGCTGAAGACCGGCCTCGCGTACCTGCCGCTGGCGCTGACGATCATCGTCTCGGCCGGCGTCGCCTCGCAGCTCGTGACGAAGCTCGGCTTCAAGCCGGTGCTGATGTTCGGCCTGCTGCTGGTGGCGATCGGGCTCGTGTGGTTCGGCCAGGTGTCGGTCGGCGGGTCGTACGTCGCCGACGTCCTCTTCCCGTCGATCATCGCGGGGGCGGGCCTCGGGTTCTCGTTCGTGCCGGTCACGATCGGCGCGGTCGCCGGGACGACGGACGAGGAGTCCGGCCTGGCCTCCGGCCTGATCAACACGTCGCAGCAGATCGGCGGCGCGCTCGGGCTCGCCGTCCTGTCGACGATCGCCTTCGCGAACGTGCCCGACGGCGGCCGGCCGGACCCGCAGGCCCTGACCAACGGGTTCCAGGACGCGTTCTTCGTCGGCGCGGCCTTCGCCGCCCTCGCGTTCGTCATCGCCGCGGTCGCGATCCGCGGCGCGGACAGCGAGGCGATGAAGGGCGAGGCCGCGGCGGTGCCCGCCGCGGCGTAGGTCACAGTTCGCGCGGCGGGCCGTCCGTACAGTCCGGGCGGTGCGCCGCGCCGTGCTGCTCTTCGCCCTCGCGACCCTCGCCGCCGCCTTGTGGTGGCGGAAGAACCCGTCCGCCTGCCCGTACGGCCAGCGCTTCTGGGTCGAGGCGCCGCACCCGCTCATCACGCGCAAGCGGCTGAAGGCGATCCTCGACCCGCGGCCGGGGGAGAGGTTGCTCGAGGTCGGTCCCGGCACCGGCTACTACGCGCTCCCGGTCGCGGGCTGGCTCGCGCCGGGGGGGACGCTCGAGCTGCTCGACCTCCAGCGCGAGATGCTCGACCACACGCTCGGCCGAGCCGCCGAGGCCGGGCTTGACGGCATCGTCGCCACGCAGGCCGACGCCACCGACATGCCGTTCGAGGACGCGTCCTTCGACGGGGCCTACCTGACCGTGGTCCTGGGCGAGATCTCCGACCAGGAGGCGGCGCTGCGCGAGCTGCACCGGGTCGTGCGGCCCGGGGGCCGCGTGGTGGTCGGCGAGCTGTTCGGCGACCCGCACTGGGTCTCGCCCGGAGCGCTGACGCGCCGGGCCTCCGCGGTCGGCCTGCGGCTCGAGCGGCGTCTCGGGACGCCGCTCGGCTACTTCGCCCGATTCGCGCGGGACTGACGGCCCGTCCGACTAAGCTGCGCGGCCGGATGTCGCGCCTCGCCGCCCTGTTCGCCGTCCTCGCGACGACGCTCGCCCTCGCCCCGGCCGCGCACGCCGAGAAGGGCGTGATGCTGGGGATCGGCGAGCAGCACGCGACGATGTTCGACGACCCGCTGTTCACCTGGCTCGGCATGAAGACCGCTCGGATCGTCGTGCCGTGGGACGTCATGCGGATGGAGTCCGACCGCGAGCGGCTGCGCGTGTGGCTCGACAAGACGCGGCTGCTGGGCGTCCAGCCCCTGGTCGCCTTCGGCCGCTCGTGGGATCGGCGGGGGCACAAGCAGCTGCCGACGCTGAGCCAGTACCGCAACGCGTTCATGCGCTTCCAGGAGATGCACTGGGACGTCGACACGTTCATCCCGTGGAACGAGCCGAATCACCCGAAGCAGCCGACCTGGAAGAAGCCCGAGATGGCCGGCCGCTTCTACAACGCGATCCGCGCCGAGTGCCCGGCCTGCACGATCGTCGCCGGCGACGTCCTCGACACCCCGGGCATGACGCGGTACACGGAGAGGTACCGGCGGGTGCTCAAGGAGGAGCCGAAGGTCTGGGGGATGCACAACTACGGCGACGCGTACGGGCGGAAGTCGACCGCGACGCGTCAGATGCTGCGGATCACGAAGGGCGAGCTGTGGCTGACGGAGACCGGGGGAGTGGTGCGGCGGCCGCGCGGTCGCGTCGGCGTGTCGATGAAGCGGCGGCTCCGCGACGCCGCGGGCGCCACGCGCTACGTGCTCCGGCTCGCCGTCGCTCTGCCGCGCGTGACGCGGGTCTACCTCTACCAGTGGCGCGAGGTCTCGACCGCGCCGTGGGACAGCGCGCTGCTGAAGGCGAACGGGCGGCTGCGGCCGGCGTTCCGCGTCGCCGCGCAGTTCCTGCGGCGGGACGTGTCGAGCGCGCCGCGTGCCCTGCCGCTGTCGGCGGGCGCCTCCGCATCCGCGGCCTCGTCGCCGCGGCGCTGCAAGTCGTCGGACCTGCGCTATCCGTTCCAGCCGGGCGGGCCGAAGTACTTCGGCGTCTTCCGCCTGCGGATCGTCGCGGGAGGCTGCACCCTCGCCCGCTCGATCGCCCGTCGCTGGATGAAGCGCTTCGAGGACGAGATCGAGCAGGGCCGGGTGAAGCTTCCCCGCCGCGTCGGCGGCTTCCGCTTCGTCTCGCTGCCCGTGCGGCAGGCGCAGACGTACAAGCTCCGCGGCCGGAGGGGCGATACGACGATCCGCTTCCTCTACCGCGTGCCGAACGGCTAGGCGCGGTCGCCGATCACCAGCCCGTGGTCCCGGGCCCGCCCTTCATCGGCCCGACCAGGTCCGCCGTGACCCAGCCGCCGTAGAAGTCCCCGGCCTGCGCCTCGACCCGCTCGTCGCCGAGCCAGGCAGCATCGACGCGGCCGGGATAGAAGGCGACGTGGTCGCGCAGCTCCTCGTAGCCGGGGCTTGGCTCCCGATACGTCCAGGCGACCGCCACGGCCCCGTCCGCGTCCAGGTACGTCGCGCGCCCCTTGAAGTCACACCACGTCGACCTCGCGGCGCTCGGTCGCAGGCGTCCCATGTCGACGTCCTCCGGCGGGATGTAGATCGTCGGCGGGTGGCTCGTCTCCAGCACCCGCAGCGCGCGGCTCGACCGAGCGAGGGTCCGTCCCCCGAGCTCCACCCTGACCTCGCGCTCACATGCGACGACCGCCGGCGGCCGAGGGAAGTCCCAGACGTTCTCCACGCAGAGGTCTACGGCGGAGGAGGCCCCTCGGACTCCTCCTTCACGCCGAGAGCGAAGATCAAGTCCTCCCGGCCGAAGTTCCACCCGCCGATCTCGACCCGGTCGCCTGACACCACGACCTCGACCTCGACCCGCTCCCCATCCCGCACCACCGGCACGAGGTTGACGATGCTCCCGCCGTCGCTCATGCCCAATGGCTACCCGCGAATCGCCGCGCTCTCGCTTTTCGCGCAAAGCGGTAGCTGGTCAGCACTGCCGGCTTGCCTGGCAAGCAGAGCTGTATTCAGCCGTCGGTCGCGTCGAGAGCTGCGCAGGCTCGGTCGATGGCAGCCCAGCCGCGCGCGCTCACAAAATCATGCGCCGAACCCATGCCGCCGCCTCGACAGAGCTCTTTCCGGACGGCGGCAATGACGCCATCTGCATCGTCCTCGAAACGCTGAAGGCGTTCCCTCCAACGTGCAGCGAGGTCCGTTGCCCCTTGCTGGTCGAGGTCGATCATCAGCACATGCAGGCTCGACCGGAGCGCAGCTAGATCGACCACGGCCCGGACACGTCCCGATCAACCGCCGCGGGAGTAGTCCTCGCGCTCGATGTGGGGGAACTTGCGGAGGGCTCCGCCGAACTGGTACGGGCCCTGGGTGAAGCACGCGGGGGAGTCGGCGTTGCTCGGCTTGTCGCCCTCGCCGGCCGCGGTGTTCTTGCAGTCGAACGCGGCGATGATGCCCCGCTTGCCGATCTCGGGGCCGGTCAGCGACAGCGGGTTGATGTAGGTGTTGCCGCGGTTGCCCTCGAGCCGGTTCGGGTGGATCGAGGCGGTCTCCGCTCCGGTCGGGCCGAACTGGCGCAGGTAGTGGCCGGTGGCCTGCGGGTCGCGCGAGGCGGTCTTCGCCTGGGTCGCCGCTCCGAGGTTCGCGAAGATGTCGCTGACCGTGTGCTGGTGCTCGCCGAGCCAGGCGAGGATCGGGTTGATCTCCGACAGCCACGGACCGAGCTCGCCGAGCACCGGGCGCAGCCCCTCGAAGATCTCGCGCTGCGCGGGCAGCGACTCCTTCGACGCCTCGATCAGCGGATCGAGGTTGCGGAACAGCGTGCGCAGGTCCGGAGACAGATCGCGCAGGGCGATGAGCGTCGGCCGCAGGTCGTCCATCGCCGGCTTCAGGTCGCGCACGAGCGGCCGCGTGTCGCGCGCGAACTTCTCGAGCCGCGCGTAGGTCAGACGCGACTCCTCGAGGAACGTCGGGAAGATGTTCCAGATCTCCGCCCAGTCGTCGCGCTCGGATTGGATCGCCGTGAAGACCGTGTCCGAGTTGCGGATGAGGTTCTGGAGCTGGTCCTCGCGCTCGGTCAGCGCGCCGAAGACCACGCCCGTGTTCCGCACGAGCAGGCCGAGCGCGCGCTTGTTCTCGTCGAGCACCTCGAACAGGTCGGCGCCGGACTCGACGAACTCCGGCAGGTTGCCGATCGTGTCGTTCAGCTCGTCGCCGCGGCCGTTGACCGCCTGCGAGACCCCCTGCTGCCAGGTCCGGTAGGCCTTGCGCGTGTACGGGTCGAGCGTGTTGAGGATCTCGTCCAGCGACACGAGGTCGCCGACGCGTCTCTGGTCGAGCACGCCGCCGTCGGCGATGCGCTTCCCGTTCTTCGATCCGAGCGTCAGCTCGACGTACGTCTGCCCGAGGATCGTCTTGTTGCGGATCTGCGCCTTCGCGTCGGCGGAGATCGGCGCGTACTTGCGGTCGATCTCGAGCGTCGCGATGACCGACTCGCCGCCCGTCGTCCTGTCGACCTTCACGACCTTGCCGATCTCGACGCCGGCCACCCGCACGTCGGATTGCGTCGCGAGCTGCGAGACCTCGGGGAACGCGATCTTGAACTGGTAGCCCTTCGGCTTCAGCGGCGTCGGCCCGCCGAACGCGAGCCACAGGAACATGAGCAGCCCGAAGCACGACAGCGCGAAGAACACCATCGTCGCGAGCCGGCCGAGGGTCGGTGCCTGCTTCTGCATCTAGCGACCCCTCGCCTTCGCCAGCCGCCGGCGGGCATCGAGGACCCACGGCGGGTCCGCGCCGCCGTGCTTGCGCCGCCACGCGTGCGTCCTGCGAGCCATCGCCCGCCCCTGGGCGGTCTTCGGCAGCGGCGGCAGCTCGCCGGTGAGCGGGATCTGCTCGAGCAGCGCCGCGACGCCGCCGGTGCCCTCGGCCCCGCCGCAGACCAGCGGGTCGGTCAGCGCGCCGGTCAGCCCGAGCAGCGCCTCGAGCTCCTCGCTCGCGCCCAGCGTGTTCTCGATGACCGCGCACGTGCCGCCGAAGGTGATGGGGCGCCCGGGCCCGTGCGCGTCGAGCGACCGGAAGAGGTTGTTGACCTGGTGGATCAGCCAGCCGGTGTAGAAGAGGTAGCCCTCCTCGCGCCCGCTGACCTCCGGCCCCTCCTTGCCCTTCGGGTTGAACGCGAGCATGTTGTAGAAGTGGTTGATCACGCGGAAGGTGCGCGTGAGCCCGGGCATGCCGTCGGCGAGGTCGCGCGCGGCGGGCGCGAGGTCGCGCACCAGTGGCCGCGCCTCGCGCACGAAGGGCCGGATGTCGTCGCGCAGCCGCGGCGCCGCGTCCAGCGCGAACGGGGTGGTGCGCCGGTTCGCGTCGCGCAGCGCGACCACCGCGGGCCGGAAGGCGTCGGCCGCGGGCCCGAGCGTGTCGGCCAGCTCCTCGACCTTCGTCAGCGTCGACGTCGCCTGGCGCAGCGTCGGCGGCAGCTCGCGGATCGCCGTGGAGACGCCGACGCGCTCGTCGGCGATCGCGCGGAAGACCCGCTCGGCGCCCTGCACGAGCTGCGCGAGGTCGTCGTCCTTGCGCCCGAGCGTCGTGTTGAGCCGCTGCAGCGAGTTGATCAGCCGCCGCAGCTCCGCCCGCCGCTTGACGACCTCGGTCTGCACCGCCGCGAGGTCGCGGTAGGTCGGCTCGAAGCGCCGCAGCACCTCGGAGAGGTTGTCGCCGTTGTCCTCCAGGCCCTTGCCCGCGCCGTCGAGCAGCAGCCGGATGTAGTCGCGCGTGTCGACATCGAGCTGCGCGAGGATCTCGTCCGGGTTGACGTCGGGAAGCGTGTTGTGGACGGGGATCATCTCCCCCTCCTTCAACAGCGGCTCGCTCTTCGGGGCCGGGTTGACCTCGAGGAACATGTCCTTCAGGCCGGTGCGCGGCCGCAGCAGCGCGAACGACCCGCGGCGGATGACGTCCTTGTACTCCTGGTCGATGTGCAGCGTGATGATCGCGCGGCCGTTCTTCAGCTCGCTCTTGGCGATGTCGCCGATGCGGATGCCGCCGATGCGGATCGTCTGGCCCTGGCCCGGCGTGACGGACTGGGCGGTCTGCATCTCGGCCTTCAGCTCGAACGGCTTCTCCTCCAGGAACGGGAGCCGCAGGCGCTGGTTCTGGAGGATGTAGCCGGCGACGAAGAGCGCGACGGACGTCAGTGCGAGGATCGCGACGAAGTCGCGCAGGTGGTTGCGGATCGCGCGCTTCATCGACCGTTCACCGCCTTCGCGACGGCCGGGACCTCGCCGGCCTTCAGCGGCTCGTCGGACAGCGTGTAGCGATCGCCGAGGTCCGAGCTCTTCAGCTGGTCGCGCATCCAGTCCTTGAGCGTCGCCTGCACGCGGGCGCGGCGGGCGTCGGCGCCCGGGGCGTGCTGGTTGATCCGGACCTGCTGCGGCGGGGCGCCGGGCTTCGAGCGCATGTCCGGCGCCTCCTGCGTCTCACACGGGACGTCGGGGCGGTACTCGGGCTGGCGCGGCGCCTTCGGCGGGTTGACGCCGAGGACCGGGAGGTCGGTGAAGAAGAAGCGCCCGTCGCCGACGGCCGACGCGTAGTTGGCGTTCTGCGCGTAGGAGCGGACGTACTGGCCGTTGGCGTCGAAGTTCCGGCTCTCGGCCGCCAGCCCGACGAACTGCTTGGAGGCCTCCTGGTAGATCGGGCCCCGGGCCGGGAAGTTCGGGTCCGGCACCTCGGTCTCGTTCCACTCGTGGATCACGTTGTTGTTGCAGCTGCCGGCGAGGCGCGTCTCCTCCTGGAACGGCACGCCGCGCTCGTTCATCTGCGCCAGCGCGGGCACGGCCGGCTCGAGGTCGCGGACGAGGCCCTGGAGCTCGGACGGGCGGACCAGGCCGCGCAGCTGCTTGACGAGCGGAAGCTGGGCGTCGAGGGCCGGGCCGGAGGTGCGGACCGTCGGGAGCATCTCCGCGGCCAGGCGGCGGACGGGCGGGAACGCCTCGCGCAGCGCGGCGAACGCGCGCTGGCCGGCCCGCAGCGTCACCGGCAGCTCGCGGATCGTCGCCGACAGGTTGTCCTGCTCGGAGGCGAACGCGGTCGCCGTCGTCGCGAGGTTCGTGATGAGGCTCTTCAGCGCGCGCGGGTCGCGGTCGAGGCCCTCGGCCACCTTGCGCGCGCCGCGCAGGTAGTTCGAGAGGTCGTGCGCCTCGATGCCGCGCGTCGCGTCGTTGACGCGCGCGGAGTTCTTGAACGCCGGCTTCCAGTACTGGATCGACCGGTTGAAGCCGTCGCCGCCCTTGCCGTCGACCGCCTTGCCGTACTCGCGGAAGACCGTCCTCAGGTCCTCGCGCGTGTCGCTCTGGAGCATCTCGAGGAACTGGCCGAACTGGACCGGCGCCGCCGTGCGCTGGACCGAGATCGTCTCGCCCTCCTCCATCACGGGCGCGCTCGGCGAGCCCGGGCGGAGGTCGACGAAGTAGTTGCCCTCGAGGAAGATGCGCGGGCGGACCTTGGCCTCGGCGTCGGCGTGGATGGGCAGGCCCTCGTCCTTGATCTCCATCGTCACGATGGCGCCGTTGCCGCCCTCGATTGGCTCGACCTTCTTGACCTTGCCGACGTTCACGCCGGCGATGCGCACCGGCGACTTCGGCTTGAGGTCGTTGACGTTCTTGAACGCCGCCTTGATCTCGTAGGGGTTCGCGAACGGGTTCGACTTGGTGAAGCCGAAGAAGACGCCGATCGCGACGATCACGAGCGCGACCAGCCCGTAGAGCGCGTTGCGCGACTTGGAGGCCGGGCGCCTCACTTGTCGAGCTCCTTCGGCAGCCGCGGGCCGGACTCGGGGAGGCGCGTGAACGTCTGACCCTCCGGGACCTTCGGGCGGCCGGTGAACGTCGGCCCCGAGTTCCCCGGGATGTGCGGGTCGGTGACGATCTTGAGGTTCGGGTCCTCGTTGTAGTGCGTGAGCTTCTCGAGGTAGCCGCGCTGGCCCGACTCGCAGTCCGCGTTGCCGTCGTGGTCGACCGCCGCGGAGTACACGTTCCCGTGCAGGTTCATCTTCGCGCCGGAGATCGTCGGCTCGCCGTTCGACGGCGTCTTCGCGCCGATCGAGCCGATCGACGGGGCGCGCGGGTCCTGCGGGCGCGAGGGCTGGTTGAGCAGCGTGCGCTGCGAGCCGCCGGTCGGGTCGGGCTCGGTGAGGTGCTCGCCGACGTTCGACCACGCGTAGTTGAAGTAGTTGCAGACCGTCACGTACGGCCCGACGAAGCGGATCAGCGGATGCACGATGTCGACGAGCCGCGTCACGCCGCGCAGCGCGTAGATCGTGCGGTCGTCGCTCATCAGCTCCTCGAGCGCGGTGAGCGTGCGCCCGAGGTCCTCGTTGTAGAACGGCTGCTTCTTCAGCACCGGGATCCCCGTGTTCAGCGCGCGGGTGATGGGCGGCAGCGCGCCGGGCATGACCGCGGTCGCGCGGCGCAGCGAGCGCGAGAACGCGGCGGTGTCCTTCAGGAACGGCCGCTGCACGCGGAAGGACCGGATGCCGACCTCCATCGTCGGCGCGTTGTCGCGGATCGTCTTGCGCAGGCGGTCCGGGTAGCGCGACCAGGCCTCGAAGGTGTCGGCGCCCGCCTCGAACTGGTGCGCGTAGCGGTCGGCGATCGGGCTGACGACGCGCGCGGCGTCGCCGAGCTCCTTGAAGAAGCGGCCGAGGTGGTTGCGGTCGTCGGCCAGCTCCTCGGCCACCGGCGTCAGGTGGGTGAGGAAGCGCGGGAGCGTGGCGATCGTGGTGTTCAGCGAGTAGCCGCGCGAGGCGAACGTGTTGCCGAAGCCCTCGAGGTTCGTCTGCACCGACTCGCGCGTCTTCTCGTCGAAGATGCGGTGGAAGTCGTCGAGCTCGACGGGGTACTCGACCTGGTCCTGCGGCATGACGTCGCCGTCGCGGAAGACCTTCTCCGACTTGCCGCGCGTCAACTCGACGTACTTCAGGCCGAGGACCGAGCGGGGGCGGAGGTTCAGGGTCGAGTCGACGGGGACCTTGCCGGCGTCGGCGTCGATCTTCATCGACGCCTCGGCGCCGACCGTGCCGTCGGGGAGGCGGATCGGGCGCATCTGCTCGATGACGCCGATGCGCGGCCCGCCGCCCTCGCGGACCTCGTTGCCCTCGATGAGGTTCGCGCCGTTGGAGACGCGGAACTTGATCGTCTCCGTCGGGACGAAGGGCAGGCCCTTGTTCGCGTTGTAGGCGAGGAAGACCGCGACCACCACGACGAGCGCGGTGACCGCCCCGACGAGGACGGGGTTGGCGACGATGGATGCCGACGAGCGCCTCATTCGCCCACCAGGAAGTCGAGGAGGTCCTCTGCCTCGTTCGGCACGCCCTCGTCGCGCACGTCGGGGACCTGCGGCGTGTCCGGCACCTTCGGCAGGTCGGGCGCCTTGGGGACCTTCGGCAGCACGTCGTCGAGCAGGCCGGAGACGTCGGGCACGGGGGAGAGCGCGCTGCCGCCGCCCGAGCCGCCGCCGCGCCGGTCGCGCCCGCCCGCGCCGCCGCCGCGCTCGCCGTCCCGGCCGCCGCGACGCCCGCCGCGCCGGTCGCCGTCACCGGCCGCGCGGCGCTCCGCGCCCTGGCCGCCGCCGGTCGCCGTGAAGTCCGGGGAATTCACGCCGGGCTGGTTCGGCCCGAGCCAGGCGCGGCAGCGCTCCGGGGATGTTCCGTCCTGGACGAGCTTCGCGTCCGTGTAGTTGGCGCACGGGCGGTCGAGGAAGATCGACGCCTTCAGGATGTAGCTCGACGCGTCGAACAGGTTGATGGCCTGCGACTGGCGGAAGAAGTAGCGGATCAGCGCCTCGAGCCCGGTGAAGCCGCTGTCGGGGCCGCGGCCGGCGCGCGCGTCCTTCTCGATCGCGTTCTTCGGGTCGTCGATGTGCTCGAGCGTCAGCGCGAGGTTGTTCGCCGCCTCGGGCAGGTCGTCGACGCCCCGGCGCAGCTCGGCAACCGGGCCCCTCGCGGCTTTCACCGCGCCGCGGCCCTGCTTCGCGGCGTCGCCCAGCGTCCGCACGGCGGGCTGCGACGCCTCGGCATACGGCCCGAGCGTCTCGAACAGCTTCGTCAGGTACGGCGACGCGGTGCGCAGGTTGCGCAGCGCCGGGATCTGCTCGTCGGCCGTGAGGGAGAGCTGGGCGAGCGTCGGGCGCAGCTCCTGGAGGAAGGCCGGCAACGTGCGCCACTGCGCGCGGATCCCGTCGTCCTCGCTGCCGGCGGCGATCGCGGTGTCGCGCGCCTCCTCGACGAACCGCGCGACCTGGTCGCGCTTGGGGGCGACCTCCGCCATGACCTCCTCGGCGTCGTCGTAGAGGTTGCGGATCGTGACGCGCTGCTCGCGCAGGATCGCCAGCACTCGGTCGACCTGGCGCAGCGCGGGAACGGCGCGTCGGATCGTCTCGTTGAGGTCCGGCCCGCGGGCGGCGAGGCCGGCGCCGAGCTGGCTGAGCAGGATGCTGAACCGCTCGCGGTAGGGCCGGCGCATGATGTTGTTGATGAGGTCGAGCGGGACCGTGGTCTGCGTCTGCTCGACGGGGATGCGCGCGCCGGGCTTCAGCCGCTCGTCGTCGGTGCCGGGGCGGCAGTCGATGAAGTACTCGCCGATCAGCGACTGCGGCCGCGTCTCGCACTGCACGTCCTTGCGGATGTCGTCGAAGCCGGTCTGCTCCACGACGACGCCGATGAGTGGGCGCAGCGTCTCGCGGTCGAGCTTCATGTCGGTGACCTTGCCGGCGCGCACGCCCGCGATCTTCAGGTCCGCGCCGTCGGTGAGGCCGAACGCGTTGTCCAGCTCGATCCAGTACTTGGATCCGGACTCCTGCTCCTTCGCGCCGGTGCCCATCGTCACGAGCGCCACGAGGGCGCCGACGAGGACGAGGATGCCGAGGATCCGCTTCATCGCCCCGGTGGCACCTGGGTCTCGTCGCAGTTGAAGTCGGCGGTCGGCTTCCACGGGTTGGAGCCGTCGGACCACGGCCGCTCGCTCCCGCCCGGGCAGCGGTTGTTCTGGCCGCTGCGGGTGGCCGCGTTGGTGATCTCCTGGCGCAGCTCCTCGGGCACGAGCTTGAGCTGCGCCCCGATCGCGGCGAACGCGTTCACCGACGTGGCCACGCGACTGGCCGAGCCGTTGGCGTCGTAGATGCCGGAATGGCTGAAGTCGTCGAGCCAGCCGGAGAAGTCGACGACGTACGGGCGGAAGAACGCGAAGTGCGGCGTCTGCCCCTTCAGCGACTCGACCGAGGTCTCGAAGCTGCCCGGCCGCTCCTTGCCGTTGCGGTTCACGGGGCCGATGGCGATGTCGCGCAGCGGCTTGACGCTCTTGGCCAGGTCGATCAGGTCGTTGTCCTCGCCCGGGAGGCGGACGAGGCGCGAGAGCGAGCGGACGGTCGGTACGGCCTCGCGCGCGAACGGCCGCAGCTCGGCGAGGACCGCGCGCAGCTTGGGCGTCACGGGCTTGGACTCCTCGACGACGGGCTCGAGGGCGTCGAGCGTCGTGCGCAGGTCGACGAACGTGGAGTTCGCGCGGCGCATGAAGGGCGGCAGCTGGTCGATCGCGTCGCGCAGGCTGCCCTCCTCGCGGGCGATCGCGCCCGTCATGTCGGCGAGCTGGTCGACGAGCGTCGAGAGGTCGTCGCGGCGGTCGGCGACGTCGGTGACGAGCCTCGAGGAGTTCACGACGAACTCCTCGAGGACGCGCTTATCGTAGTTCAGCTCGCGGAAGAGGCGCGAGGCGGAGACGACGGCGGGGTTGACGTACTCCCAGCCGTCGTTGGCGAGCTTGCCCTGGTCGTCGCCCCACTGGCGCGCCTGGCCGCGGATGAAGCTGCGCAGCCCCTTGCGCGTGCGCGAGTCGAACATCTGGAAGAGCTGGTCGACCTCGACCGCCGACGTCGTGTCGCTGGCGTCGATGACGCCGTTCTCCTTGATCTCGCTGCCACCGGCGGGCGGGATGCTGAGGTCGACGTAGCGGTTGGCCGAGCCGGACAGCGAGGCGATGCGCAGCGTCGCGCGCGTTCCGGTGCGCAGCGGCGTGATCTCGTCGTCCTCGATCTTCAGGGTGAGCTCGGCCTGGCCGTCCTCGGTGAGCTCGATGTCCTCGATCGTCCCGACGCGGCGCCCGGCGACCTGGACCAGGTTGCCCTTTACGACGTTCGTCGCGGCCTGGAAGTGGACCCTGACCTTGTAGTCGTCGTCCTTGAGGACGAACAGCCAGGCGGCGACGGCCGTCGCGAGCAGCAAGGCTGCCACGGCTGCGATCCGACCGATCCAGCTTGTCTGGTCCTCTTCCGGTTCTTCCATGCGAAAGCCTGCGTGAGCAGGACGCTAGGAGAAACGCCCCCGGGGTGCGCCACTTGCGGCGGGTTACGTTGACCTGGGATTAAGTGGGCTTCTGGAACTGCTCTTCGCCCAGCGTGAGCACGACCGGCTCGCCCGTCCGCGCGGCGATGCCGAACGGCATCTCGTCGTCCGTCGTCTGGAAGAGCGCGAGCACGACGCTGCGCCCGCCGAGGCTCCCCGCCACCGCCTCGACGGCCTCGGTCAGCGCGTCCACCGCGCCGAGCGGGGCGCCGATCGTCCCCTCCTCGAGGTCGAACTCGATCGGGGGCAGCGGGGGGACCTTGGGCATCGGCGGCGGCTCCGGCGCGAGCTCG
>DASVRH010000249.1:0-4340 GCA_036388715.1 Solirubrobacteraceae bacterium
CGGCTCGAGGTCGCCGCCGGCACGAGCGACGCGATGCGCGAGCACATCGTCTCGGCGCTCGAGATCGAGCACGAGGAGGTCTTCGAGGTCGAGGGACTGCTCGACGCCGCCGACCTCATGCAGATCGCGTCGCTGTCCGGCCTCGGCGAGCTGCACGACCCGCCGTGGACGCCGGTCACCCAGCCGCGGCTGCGCGCCGACGACGACGAGGCCGACGTCCTCGGCGTCATGCGCGAGGGCGACATCCTCGTCCACCACCCCTACGACTCGTTCTCGACGTCGGTCGAGCGGTTCGTCGAGCAGGCGGTCACCGACCCCGACGTGCTCGCGATCAAGCTCACGATCTACCGCACGAGCGAGGACTCGCCGCTCGTGCCGGCGCTCATCCGCGCCACCGACCGCGGCAAGCAGGCGGTCTGCCTGGTGGAGCTGAAGGCGCGCTTCGACGAGCAGGCGAACATCCAGTGGGCGCGCGCGCTCGAGCAGGCCGGCGTGCACGTCGTCTACGGCCACCCGGCGCTGAAGACACACACCAAGTGCGTGCTCGTCATCCGGCGCGAGGGGGAGGGGGTGCGCCACTACGTGCACGTCGGCACCGGCAACTACCACCCGAAGACGGCGCGGCTCTACACCGACGTCGGGCTGTTCACGTGCGACGACGAGCTCGGTGCCGACGTGGCCGACATGTTCAACTTCCTCACCGGCTTCGCGCGGCCGAAGGGCTACCGCAAGGCGCTCGTCGCGCCGAGCCACCTGCGCGACGCGATCATCGACGAGATCGACCGGACGATCGCGGCCCACGAGGCGGGCAAGCCGGCGCGCATCGCCATGAAGATGAACGCGCTGGTCGACCGCCGCTGCATCCGCGCGCTCTACCGCGCCTCGCAGGCCGGCGTCCCCGTCGACCTCAACGTGCGCGGCATCTGCTGCCTGCGGCCCGGGGTGGAGGGCGTGTCGGAGAACATTCGGGTCGTCTCCGTCGTCGGGCGCTTCCTCGAGCACTCGCGGATCTACGCGTTCGAGCGCGACGGCGACACGACGGTCTACATCGGCTCCGCCGACCTCATGCCGCGCAACCTCGACACCCGCGTCGAGATGCTCGCGCCGGTCGAGGATCCGAACCTCAAGGAGTCGCTGCTGGACGTGATCGAGCGGTCGCTGGCCGACGACACGTTCGGCTGGGAGCTGCGGCGCGACTGGGAGTGGGAGCGCCGCAGGCCGGGCGAGGAGCCGCGCTCGGTGCACCGCGAGCTGATGGTCGCGCACGCCGCGCGCGCGGCCGAGGCCGCGACGGGCTGACCGCGTAGGTCCGCCCGGCCCGCCACAATCCCCGCCGTGGCCCGCCCGCGCCCGACTCCGCCTGCCTCCGGCCTCTCCCGTCGCGTCCTCCTGGCGGCGGTCGCCCCGACCGCTTTCCTCGCGGCCTGCGGCGGCGAGGATGCCGACGAGAAGGAGGAGGAGCGCGAGGCCGCCGACCTCGAGATCGTCCGCTTCCTGCTGGGGATGGAGGACGTCGAGTCGCGCTTCTGGGTCCAGGCGCAGGAGAGCGGGTCGCTCGGCTCGGTCGGGGTGCCGGACGACGTCGTGGAGACCGTCGCGCGCAACGAGCGCGAGCACGTCCGGGTGCTGGAGCGCTGGGCGCAGCGGCTCGGCAAGACCCGGCCCTCCCCGCCGAGCACCGCCTTCGAGGAGATCTTCGCGGCCGGTCCGCACGAGGTCATCTCCGCCGGCGCGTCGCTCGAGAACCTGTCGGCGGCGGCGTACCTCGGCCAGATCAACCGCGTCCAGGACCGCAACCTCCTCGCCTCGCTGCTGGCCATCCACACCGTCGAGGGGCGCCAGGCCGCGGCGATGAACCGCCTCGCGGGCCGCGGCTTCTCGCTCGGCACCGGCCAGCTCGAGGGTGCGCTGCCCGACGGCGCGTTCGCCGAGCCGCTCGAGATGGCGACCGTCCGCACCCGCCTGAAGCGCTACACCGGAGGCCGGGCGTGAGGATCACCCGCGGCCAGCTCCTCGTCCGGGCGGCGATCGTCGGAGGGACGGCCGCGGCCGGCCCGCTCGCCGCGCGCGCGCTCGCCGACATCAAGGACGACATCGAGCTGCTCGAGTACCTGCTCACCCTCGAGTACGTGCAGTCCGGCCTCTACCGCGACGCGATCAAGGCGATCTCGCTGAGCGAGGACGTCAACCGGCTCGCGAGCGAGCTGCGCGACCAGGAGGTCGAGCACGTCGACGCGCTGCGGGCGACGATCGAGGAGGCCGGGGGCAAGCCGCCTGACCGGCTGCCGCTCGAGTTCGGCAGCGCGATCGCGAGCGAGGAGGCCTTCCTCAAGCTCGCCAACACGCTCGAGGACACGGCGGCGAGCGCCTACAACGGCGCCGCCCCGCTGCTCGAGTCGCGCGAGTTCCTCGCCGTCTTCGCCAGTCTCGCGCAGGTCGAGGCGCGGCACGCGGCGCTGATCCGCCTCGCGCGCGAGAAGCCGCCGGCGCCGCTGGCGTTCGACAAGGCGTCGAACCGCCAGGACGTCCGCACGGCGATCCGCGAGTACGAGCAGCGCTGAACCCCGCCGCACCGGGAACCGGCACGTTCCCGCTCGGCCCCTGCCACGCTCCCTTCATGCTCAGCCGTCGCTTTGCGCTCCTTGCGCTTCTCGCTCTCGCCGCGACGCTCGCCGTCGCGGCCCCCGCCTCCGCCCAGGATCCGGACGACCGGCCCTACGAGCGCAGCATCACCGTCGGGGGCGACGGCGCGCTCTTCGCAGACAACGACGTCGCGCTCTTCCGCTTCGGCGTGACGACCCATCGCCGGACCGCCGGGGGCGCCCTACGCGCCAACTCGGCGATCATGCGGCGCATCACCACGGCCATCCGCGCCAAGGGCGTCGCGCCGAACGACATCAGGACCGACGTCGTCAGCCTGGACCGCACGACGGTCAAGCGGAAGTCGCACTACGTCGCGCGCAACGGCGTGACCGTCACGATCCGCGACCTCGAGCAGGCCGGCTCGATCGTCGACGCCGGCGTGCGCGGCGGCGCGACGAACGTCTACGGCCCCGAGTTCGGCGTCTCCAACGCCGACGCGCTGTACCGCGACGCCCTCGGCTTGGCGCTGGCCGACGCGCGGCAGAAGGCCGAGCGGATGGCCCGCGACGCCGGCGTGGCGCTCGGGCCGGTGCTCCGCATCCGGGAGGGCAGCGACAACTACGACGAGGACGGCCGCTTCGACCAGTCGGAGGAGGCGAGCGGCGGAGGGGAGACGCAGATCGCCCCCGGTCGCACATCGATCTCGGCCTCGGTGACCGTCACGTTCGCGGTGAGTTGATTCAACGCGCCAAGACCTGACTCGCAGTCAACTTCCTCGCGGGTGGGGTTGCGCCGACTGCCCTTCAGCGGATAGCGTCGCCAAACGCAGTTGCCTTGTCCCGAGGAGGAGGGTCTTTCCTTGTCTTACGCTCGGAGGCTAATGGTCGCGGTTGCCGCGACCTGCCTCATTGCCGCTCTCGCGGCTCCCACGGCCGGCGCCGCCGGTAAGCATTCGTCGAACGCATCGGCCAGTGCGGCCAAGAAGTCGATGAAGAAGTCGGCCCGCCGCGTCGGCAAGGCCAAGGCGGGTTCCGCCGTCACCAAGAAGCGGCTCGCTCGCTCCATCCGCACCATCAACCGTCGCTCCCTGTCCAACCGACGCGGTATCCGCACGCTGCGCGCCAGCCTGGCGACCCTCGGGACGGACCTGCGAAAGGCCATCAATGACGGCGACGGCGCTATCCGCGGCGAGATCGCCGGGATCGTCGGCGTCGTGACGCCGGTGCTCCAGCGTCTCGGTCAGGGTCTGCTCGACCTGCAGGCCGCACTCGAGGGCCCCATCAGCCAGGCGTTCGCGGACATCGAGGCCGGGTTCGGCGAGGTCGAGGCCGGGTTCGCCGAGGTCGAGGCCGCGCTGACCGACATCGGCGCCTTCCTCGGCGCTTCGGAGAACGGCTTCCTCCAGATCGCGCTCTCCGACGACACGCTGAACGGCGCGGACGCGGGCACCGAGCTCGACCTGGTCCCGGGCTGCTTCTACGAGTCCGCCGACATCCCCGACACCGCCCAGGGCCTGATCCTGGCCGGCTCGTGCCGGATCCCGACGACCGCCACGGCGCCGTCGACGATCCACTTCCTCACGGGCATCCGCTCGGCGGAGAACGACGGCCTGAACAACGACTCGGACGACCCGGTCGGCGAGGCCGGCATCGTCTGGTACGAGCAGCGCGCCGCCGATGGCTCGCTCGCGGGCGGCGGGGCTACCGGCCCGGGCGGCGATGGCGCTCCGGCGGTCGCGGTCCCGAACGCGTCCGAGC
>DASVRH010000250.1:0-9072 GCA_036388715.1 Solirubrobacteraceae bacterium
GGCCTCGAGGTCGGCGTCGTCGGTCGCGCCCGCGAGCAGCTCGGCGCGGCGCGCCTCGACGACGGCCCGCGCGGCGCGCACCGACCCGACCGCGGCACCGAGCCCCTCGACCGAGGGGAGCGCGCGGAGGCGTTCCGTGACCGCGGGCGGGGTCACCGCGTCGGCTTCGCGCCCTCCACCCACTCGCCCTCCTCCCGCTTCCAGATCGGCGCCGTCGCCTTCAGCTCGTCGATGATCTCCCGCGCGCCGGCGAACGCCTCGCCCCGGTGCGGCGCCGACGCCGAGACGACGACCGACGGCTCGGAGAGCGGCACGCGGCCGACGCGGTGCTCGACGGCCGCCGCGCACAGCCCGTGGCGCTCGACGGCGACGGCGGCGATCGCGCGCATGCGCTCGAGCGCCATCTCCTCGTAGGCCTCGTAGTCGAGGTGGTCGACCTCGCGCGTCACGCCGCTGAACGTCACGACGGCGCCGGCGCGCGCGTCGCGCACGCGCGCCTCGACGGCCGCCGTGTCGAGCGGCTCGGAGCGCAGCGCGACGTGCACCTCCGCGCTCCCGCCCGACACCGGCGGGATCAGCGCGACCTCGTCGCCGGGCGACAGCACCGCGCCCTCGTCGGCGTACTCGCGGTTGACGGCCATGACCACCGGCAGCCCCGCCGCGACGTCGCCGAGCGCCGCGATCGCGTCGGCGACCGAGGCGCCCTCGGGCAGCTCGACGTCCACCGAGCTGCTGCCGGCGCGCTCGCGCAGCTGCGCGAAGAGGCGGACCTTCACCTGCATCGGGAGAATCGTCGCATGCGCGAGAAGCTCGTCGCCCGCCACGCCCGCGGAGCCTCGTTCGCCGACGTCGGCGCGATGTGGAACGTCCACGGCGCGATCGCCTTCGCGGCGGAGGCGGCCGGGGCGACGAAGGTCACGGCGGTGGACGTCATGCCGGCGTCGCCGGAGTTCGAGGCGCGGCAGCGCGACTCGATCGTGCGCTTCGTCCACGGCGACCTCCACGACCCGGACGTCATGGCCGAGGTCGGCGCGCACGACGTCGTCTGGTGCAGCGGCGTCCTCTACCACGCGCCGCACCCGCTGCTCACGCTGCAAAGGCTGCGGGAGATCACCGGCCGCACGCTGCTGCTCGCCACCGAGATCCTCCCGCTCCCCGGCCGCTTCGCCGCCTTCGCCCCGGCGCGCTGGATGCACCCCGGGAAGCCGATGCCGTTCGACGCCGCCAAGGGCTACGCGCCGTGGTGGTGGCTGCCGACGGCGGGCGCGGTGAGGGCCATGCTCGCCGCGACGGGATTCGCCGTCGAGGAGGAGCACGGCGGCCGCTTCCAGCGCACCTTCGTCTGCTGTTTGACAGAAAACCTGACCGGG
Organism: Solirubrobacteraceae bacterium; assembly: GCA_036388715.1. GTDB lineage: Bacteria > Actinomycetota > Thermoleophilia > Solirubrobacterales > Solirubrobacteraceae > CADCVT01. Next base: position 1,371 of record DASVRH010000250.1, read on the forward strand.
TAGTTGGCGCAGCGGCGCTCGGGTCGGGAGCCCGCGCGCGACAGGGGCAAACTCAAGAGGGGGAGGCACAGGTGATCAAGCGCCTGTTCTCGATGATGTGCGTCGCCGCGGTCGCGGTGTTCGCTTTCGGCACCGCGTCGGCTTCGGCCTGCGAGGACCCGAAGCAAGACAGCGGCAACGCGCCGGCGAAGCTCAGCTTCTGCGGGACGGACGAGGGCGGCAGCGCCCACTGGCAGAACGACCCGGACGACTCGCCGAACGACGACAACACGCAGGACATCGAGCTCGTGACCGCGGCGCCGCTCGGCTACGCGCGCATCGACGTCATGCACGTGTTCGGCACGCCGGTCGAGTCGTACCCGAACTCGTCGTACGAGGTGAAGAGCAGCCAGGCCGGGCCGAGCCTCGGGTCGCCGCGGCTGGTCATCCAGTTCAGCGACGGCGGGCGCGGCGAGCTGCGGCCGCTGATGAACACGACGGAGTGGCAGGAGGTCGCGGACCCGAACTGGGACAACAACGGCGGCACCTGCGGCTTCCGGTTCCAGACGACGTGGCAGGACGTCCAGGAGTGCCACGCCGGCGCGGTCGTGACGGCGGCGTACTGGGTCGCCGATCCGTACGGCTTCACGCACTGGTTCGACAACCTGAACACCGCGGGCCGCGTCTGGAACGAGGCCCAGGACAACGGCAACACCGCGCAGTAGCGCGGCGCCTCGGGGCCATGGGCGGCGGTACTCTCCGCCCATGGCCACCGAGCCCAAGCCAGCCGAGGAGCGGCTGACCGTCGCACCGATCGTCGGTCCCGAGGACCCGCGGCGGTTCACCGACTCCGGCATCGAGATCGACAAGCTCTACGACGAGGGCGACGTCGCCGCCGACCTGCCCGAGCGGCTCGGCGAGCCCGGCGAGCACCCGTACACCCGCGGCGTCCACCGCGAGATGTACCGCAAGCAGACGTGGACGATGCGGCAGTACGCCGGCTACGCGTCGGCGAAGGAGTCCAACGAGCGCTACCGCTACCTGCTCTCGCAGGGCGGCACCGGCCTCTCGATGGCCTTCGACCTGCCGACCCAGCTCGGCCTGGACTCCGACGACCAGCGCTGCCTCGGCGAGGTCGGCCGCACCGGCGTCGCCATCGACACGATCGAGGACATGCGGATCGCGTTCGACGAGATCCCGCTCGACCAGGTCTCCACCTCCATGACGATCAACGCGCCGGCGACGGTGCTGCTGCTCCTCTACGAGCTCGTCGGCGAGGAGCAGGGCGTGCCGGCCGAGAAGCTGCGCGGCACGACGCAGAACGACATCCTCAAGGAGTACATCGCCCGCGGGAACTTCATCTACCCGCCCGAGGGCGCGATGCGGCTGACGACCGACCTCTTCGCCTACTGCAAGGACCGCATCCCGCGCTGGAACACGATCTCGATCTCCGGCTACCACTTCCGCGAGAAGGGATGCAGCGCGGTCCAGGAGGTCGCGTTCACGCTGGCCAACGGCATCTCGTACGTGCAGGCGGCGATCGACGCGGGCCTGGCCGTCGACGACTTCGCCCCGCGCCTGGCCTTCTTCTTCAACGGCCACAACAACGTCTTCCAGGAGGTCGCGAAGTTCCGCGCCGCCCGGCGGATGTGGGCCACGATCATGCGCGACCGCTTCGGCGCCGAGAACCCGAAGTCGATGATGCTGCGCTTCCACACGCAGACGGGCGGCGTGACGCTGACGGCCCAGCAGCCGATCAACAACATCATCCGCGTCGCGCTGCAGGGCTTCGCGGCGACGTCGGGCGGGACCCAGTCGCTGCACACCAACGGCTACGACGAGGCGCTGGCGCTGCCGACGGAGCGCGCGGCGAAGATCGCGCTGCGCACCCAGCAGATCCTCGCGCACGAGTCCGGCGTGACCGACACCGTCGACCCCTTCGCCGGGTCGTACTTCGTCGAGGGCCTGACCGACGAGATCGAGTCCCGCGCCTACGAGCTGATCTCGAAGATCGACGAGATGGGCGGGTCGGTCAACGCGGTCGAGTTCGTCATGAAGGAGATCGACGAGTCCGCCTGGGGTTACGCGGAGCGCTACCGGACCGGCCAGGACATCGTCGTCGGCGTCAACAAGTACGTCGAGGACGACATCGAGGTCGAGGACATCCTCCGCGTCGACCCCGAGAGCGAGCGGCTCCAGGTCGAGCGCCTGAAGAAGTTCAAGGAGTCGCGCGACGCCGCCGTCGTCGAGCAGCGCCTCGAGCGCATCCGCGAGGCCGCGCGCGGCACCGAGAACATGCTGCCCGTGCTGCGCGAGGCGCTGAAGGACGGCTGCTCGATCGGCGAGGTGTGCGGCGCGATGAAGGACGTCTTCGGCGCCTACCAGCAGCCTGCGAGCTTCTAGCCACGGGCAGGAGTCCGCCGCGCCGGGGTCGAACCGATCCCGCGATGGCCGAAGCACGACGCACCCTCGTGAAGTCCCCGCCCGAGCTGTGGGCGGAGGTCTCCGACCCCGACACCCTCGCCAGGCACCTCGCTGCCTTCGGCGAGATCCGCATCACGCGGGCCGAGCCCGAGACCACCGTCGCCTGGGAGGGCGACCGCGCACGCGGCACGGTGGAGCTCGAGGCCTCGGGGTGGGGCACGAAGGTGCGCCTGAAGGCGGAGGCGATCGAGCCCGCCCTCCAGCAGCCGCTCGCGGCCGCCGAGCCGGAGGAGGAGCCGGTCGTGGAGGAAGCCGTCGAGGAGGAAGCCGTCGAGGAGGAGCCCCCTCCGCCGGCGGCCGTCGTCGAGGAGGAGCACCCGGCCGCCGTCGAGGAGGAGCCTGCGGCCGCCGTCGAGGAGGAGCCTTCGCCGGCCAGGAAGGGCTTCTTCGCCCGCTGGTTCCGGCGCCGGCAGCACGCGGAGATGGTGATCACGGTGGTCGACGAGGTGGACCCGCCTCCGCCGGAGCCGGAGCCGGAGCCGGAAGTCGTCGCGGAGGAGAAGCCGGTCGTGGAGGAGCCTCCGGCGGTCGAGGAGCCCGCGGCCGAGGGCGAGATCACGGTCTCGCGGCTCGGCGACGAAGAGGCCGCGAAGGTCCTCGACGGGATGCTCGACACGCTCGGCGCGGCGCACCACCGCCCCTTCAGCCGGTCCTGATCGGGCGCGCGCCGGTAGATTCCGGCGCCGCATGAGCCCACGCCAGAAGTCACCCGAGACCTTCGAAGAGAGGCTCGCTCAGCTCAACGAGCTGCGCGAGGCCGCCGTCCACTCCAGCCCCGAGGCCGAGCAGAAGCAGCACGACCGCGGCAAGTACACCGCCCGCGAGCGCATCGAGAAGCTGCTCGACCCCGGCTCGTTCCAGGAGCTCGACACGTTCGTCCGCCACCGGACCTACGACTTCGACATGAACAAGAACCGGCCGTGGGGCGACGCCGTCGTCACCGGGCACGGGACGATCGACGGGCGGCGGGTCTGCGTCTTCTCCCAGGACTTCACCGTCTTCGGCGGCAGCCTCGGCGAGGTCATGGGCGAGAAGATGTGCAAGGTCATGGACCTGGCGGCCAAGATCGGCTGCCCCGTCATCGGCATCAACGACTCCGGCGGCGCCCGCATCCAGGAGGGCGTGGTCTCGCTGGGCGCGTACGGCGACGTCTTCGTCCGCAACGTCCGCTGCTCCGGCGTCATCCCCCAGATCAGCCTGATCATGGGCCCGTGCGCCGGCGGCGCCGTCTACTCCCCCGCGATGACCGACTTCATCATGATGGTGAAGGAGACCTCGCACATGTTCATCACCGGGCCCGACGTCATCAAGACGGTCACCGGTGAGGAGGTCGACTTCGAGTCGCTCGGCGGCGCGATGGCCCACAGCACGAAGTCGGGCGTGGCGCACTTCGCCGCCGACGACGAGGACCAGTGCCTCGAGGACGCGCGCTACCTCTTCAGCTTCCTCCCCCAGAACAACCTCGAGACCGTCCCGCGCGTCATGCCGACGGACGATCCGGCGCGCATGGACGAGGAGCTCAACACCGTCGTCCCCGCGCAGCCGAACAAGCCGTACGACATGCGCGACGTGGTCCGCCTGATCGTCGACGACGGGGAGTTCCTCGAGGTCCACGAGCACTACGCGAAGAACATCGTCTGCGGCTTCGCGCGCCTCGACGGCTACGCCGTCGGCGTCGTCGGCAACCAGCCGGCCCACATCGCGGGCGTGCTCGACATCGACTCGTCGCGCAAGGCCGCGCGCTTCGTGCGCACGTGCGACGCGTTCAACATCCCGCTGCTGACCTTCTGCGACGTCCCCGGCTTCCTTCCCGGCACGAGCCAGGAGTGGGGCGGGATCATCATGCACGGCGCCAAGCTGCTCTACGCCTACACCGAGGCGACGGTCCCGAAGATCACCGTCATCACGCGCAAGGCCTACGGCGGCGCCTACGACGTCATGGCGTCCAAGCACATGCTCGCCGACTTCAACTTCGCCTGGCCGCAGGCGGAGGTCGCGGTCATGGGCCCGGAGGGCGCGGTCAACATCATCTACCGGCGCGACATCGCGAAGTCGCCCACGCCGGACGAGCGCCGCGAGAAGCTCATCGCCGACTACAAGGCCCGCTTCGCCAATCCGTACACCGCGGCCGAGCGAGGCTACGTCGACGATGTGATCACGCCGAGCGAGACCCGGCCAAAGGTGATCACCGCATTGCATACGCTGCTGACGAAGCGCGAACCCGGGCCGAAGCGCAAGCACGGCAACATCCCCCTGTAAGGACGCATGAAGCTCCTCACCACCCTCGTCGCGACGCTCGCCGTCGCCACACCCGCCCATGCCTTCGAGGTCGCCGTCCCCACAGCGGCGCCCGACGACAAGAAGGCCGGGCAGCACAGCGACGTCAAGCTGCGGATCGAGCCTTCGGACGGCTCGATCAAGGACGTCGACATCCACTTCCCGGCCGGCCTCGTCGGCGACCCGAACGCCACCGGCCGCTGCACGCACGAGCAGTTCGAGGCCAACGCCTGCCCGCCGGAGACGAAGCTCGGCACGAGCAACACCGAGGCCACGCTGCTCGGCCTGCCGCAGACGCTGAGCGGCGAGATCTTCAACCTCCAGCCGCGCGGCCCCGAGCCCGCGCGCCTGGGGATCATCATCAGCCCGCCCGCCGGCGAGCCCGTCCGCCTCGAGTCGCCCGTCACCTCGCGCACCACCGACGGCGGCCTGGACTCGACGCTGCGCGACATCCCGAACTCCTTCGAGGGCGTGCCGATCACCATCACCGCCCTCGACGTCACGCTGCTCGGCACGGCGCCCACGGGCAAGCCGTTCATGCAGAACCCGACGAGCTGCGGCAAGGCCGAGACCGTCGTCAACGCCACCTCCTATGAGGGCGAGAGCGCCGAGGGCCGCGCGAGCTTCGAGTCCACCGACTGCCAGTCGCTCCCGTTCGCCCCGTCGTTCGAGGCCGTCGGCGGGGCCCCCGGCGAGAACCGGCCGCGCGGCCACCCGCCGCTGACCACCGTCGTCGGCCAGGTGCCGGGCGAGGCGAACGTCAAGAGCGTCGCCGTGCAGCTGCCCTCGGACTTCGCCGTGGGCGCCGACCGCCTCGGCCGTGCCTGCCCGCAGGCCGACTTCGACGCCGGCCGCTGCGCGCCGACCGCGCGGATCGGCGACGCGACGGCGATCACGCCGCTGCTCACGCAGCCGCTGACCGGCGCGGTCACCTTCGTCGCCGGCACCGCGCCGCTGCCCGACCTCGTCCTCACCCTCACCGGCCCGCTCAGCCTCACACTGCGCGGCACGAACGCGTTCGCCACCGGCGGCCAGGTGACGACGTTCGACGGGATCCCCGACGTGCCGCTCAGCCGCTTCGAGCTGAGCTTCTACGGCGGCGACCGCGGCCTGCTCGCCGCCTCGCGCGACCTGTGTGCGGGCACCCCGCCGCAGCTGCAGGCGACGTTCGTCTCGCACGCCGGCACGCGGCACACCGCCACGGTCCCGGCGCGGATCGAGGGCTGCGACGGAAGCACCGGCGTCCCGCCCACCGCCATCCGCAAGCCCAAGGCGCGCATCGTCCTCAGAGGCCTGCGCCGCGGCCGGCCCTCGCTGAAGCTGAACGTGACGGCGGGCACCGCGCTCGTGCGCCGCGTCCGGCTCGGGCTGCCGCGGGGGCTGAAGGTCCGCAAGGGCACGCGGCTGCGCGGCGCGAAGCTGCGCTCCAAGGGCCGCGCCGTCGAGATCACGCCGCGCGGCGGCGTGCGCCGCGTGTCGCTCAGGCTGCGCCGCGGCACGCTCGCCGCCGCCAAGCGCGTCCGCGCCAAGCGGCGGCTGCGCTTCACGGTGCGCGTGACCGACGCCGACGGCAAGCGCACGACGCGCCGGCCGCTGGTCAGGGCGCGCCGCTGATGGACGAGCCGCGCGAGCCGGGCGCCGTGCGGGCCGAGGACGACGTCCCGGACCTCATCCGGACGATGCGCGCCCGCAAGGAGCGCCACAAGCGCCGGCCCAAGCCGGTGCGGTGGCTCTTCGTGGCGGTCGGCTTCACCGTGCTCCTCGCCGGCCTGGCGATGCTCGTCCTCCCCGGCCCCGCGCTGGCGGTCATCCCGATCGGCCTGTTCGTGCTCGCGCTCGAGTTCCAGTGGGCCGAGCGCTGGCTCGAGCGCTCGATTCACCAGGCCGACAAGGCCAAGCAGAAGGCGGCGGAGCAGTCGACGCTGACGAAGGTGATCACCGTCGGCGGCACCGTGCTCGCGATCGCCGGCTTCGCCGCCTGGGCGATCGTCGGGGATGTGCCGCTGCTGCCCGTATAGGCTGGGCCGCATGTCCCACTCGCCCCTCCGGCGCGGCACCGCCCTGGCCGTCGCCGCCCTCTCGATCCTGGCCGTCCTGCCCGCGACCGCCTCCGCGAAGAAGCAGGACCTGAAGGTGATGGTCCGCAACGTCTACCTCGGCGCGGACATCGTCAAGCTCGCCACCGCGCAGAACAAGGAGGAGTTCGAGCGCAACGCGAGCGCCGTCTACCAGACGGTCCTCAGCAACGACTACCCGAGCCGTGCGAAGGCGCTCGCCCGGGAGATCCAGGGTCGCAAGCCGGACCTCGTCGGCATCCAGGAGGCCGCGACGTGGCGGACCGGGCCGAAGGACGACCCGGCGCCGGCCGCCGACCTCGTCTACGACTCGACCGCGCTGCTCCTCAAGGAGCTCTCCGCGCTGGGCCTCACGTACCGCCTGGCGGGCAAGCGCGACTGGCTCGACGTCGAGGGGCCGACGACCGAGCAGGACGTGCGGATCGTCCAGGGCGACGTCATCCTCGTGCGGGTCGGGTCGAAGGTGAAGGTCAACCGCTCGTTCCAGGGCGGGTTCACCGAGCACCTCGACGTCCCGACGCAGGCGGGCCTCGCGCAGTCGCTGCGCGGCTGGGTCGGCGTCGACGCGACGCTGGCCAAGCGCAAGTTCCGCTTCGTGACCACGCACCTCGAGGCCTACAGCCCCGCCATCGCGGACACGCAGATGAAGGAGCTGCTCAGCAAGGCCGTCCCGTCGCGCCGGCGCCAGGCGATCCTCATGGGCGACTTCAACTCGGCCCCGACCGGCAACGCCAACGATCGCGGCACCTCGCGCGACGCCAGCGCGTACTACCGCGCCATCGACGCGGGCTTCCGCAACCCGCTGCCGAAGCGCCTCTCCTGCTGCTTCGCGGAGGACCTGCGGGCGACCACGGAGACGCTCGACACGTGGATCGACCACATCGTCG